>JAAZPT010000148.1 GCA_012797085.1 Christensenellaceae bacterium
ATATGCCCGGCGGAAATGCTACAGTTGTAACTTTTATAAACATAGTTCTAATTTCCATATTGTTCAGCCTGTTGGTATTTTTGACCGGTTCTATTTTTACAGCATGCGGTTTTCACTTTACTTGGAATTACTTTCAAATGGTTATTTTTAACACCCCAAACAGCACCGATCGCATAAAAACAGCCCTGTTTAAAACAAGCTATATATCTCAGGACATATACTTGAACGGCGGTGGATTCGGCCCTGAAGGCTCTTTATTATCAACAGTAATATTTGCAGTAATTATAGCTTTAATACTGATTGTTTATGGAAAAAAACTTCGCTTGAATGAGACTCTTTAATTCATAAGTTTATACATATATATTTATTTTTGCTATGTAATTTATGCTTAATAAAATATATATGGTTTTTTTATATTGTAAAAAGGGGATTTGATTATGATAGTATATTTCAGTGGTACAGGCAACAGCAGGCATATAGCAAAAAACATAGCAAACATAAGCCAACAAAGCATTGTAAATATGGGTGAGCTTTTAAAAAACGGCAAAAGTTTGCCGGAAAACCCTTCCAATCTTTATGTTTTTGTAGCCCCAATGTATGCCTGGAAACTGCCCCGTGTTGTTGAAAACTTTATTCGCCGTGCAAATTTCAGCAAAGGTTCAAAGGCTTATTTTATACTGACTGCGGGCCTTGCAAGCGGCAATGCAAACAAAGGCATATATGCTCTTTGTGCTGAAAAAGGCCTGGAATGCTTGGGTTGTGCTTGCTTTACAATGCCCGGAAACTATATAGTACTTCATATTGTACCCAACCCCGACAAACAAAAACAAATGATAGCAGAGGCAGATAAAGCAATAAAGCCTTTAGCTGATGCCATAGCACAAGCCAAACCCTTTGATGATGTTCCGGCCGGCCCCACAGGCTTTTTATCAAATACCATAATCGACAGTATGAACAATCTTTTTTATAGATTTATTTTTAAGGATAAAAAATTTTGTGTTAATGATAATTGCATAAGCTGCGGTATATGCGAAAAAGCCTGTGCCTTAAACAATATAAAGCTTGTAGAGGGCAAACCAAAGTGGCTGGGTAAATGCGTCCATTGCATGGCCTGTATAAGCCTTTGCCCTAAACAGGCAATAAACTATGGCAAAAGAACAATAAAAAAGAGAAGGTATTTTTTAAATGGTTAAAAATTTTATCGCCTAAGCATTGATTTATCGCCTAAAATTTATTATAATTTAGGCGATAAATAGAGGTGATAGGGTTATGAGAAAATTTAATTATGAATTTTTAAAAAATAAAAACTGGGATACGGAAATTATATCTTATATTTCCCAAATTCATGAATTTAAGGGAAGGCAAGAGTTGTTTTTATCCCAAAAACCGGATGTTTTAAAAAAACTGGTGGATGTAGCAATTATTCAAAGCACAGAAAGTTCTAATAAAATTGAAGGAATAGTAACAACAAATATTAGAATAAAGGAACTTTTACAAAAGAAAGTTATGCCCCAAAACAGGGATGAAGAAGAAATACTTGGCTACCAGGATGTATTAAGTATGATTCATGAAAATTATGAATATATTCCAATATCTCCCTCTATAATATTACAATTTCATAAGGCTTTATATAAATACTCCGCTAAATCCATTGGTGGAAAATTTAAAAACAGCCAAAACTATATTTCCGAAATACAAAAAGACGGCTCACAAACAGTAATATTTACTCCTTTAAGCCCCTTTGAAACCCCAACCGCCATTGAAGAAATATGTTCTAGTTATAATATTGAAATATCCAAAGGAGAAATTAACCCTCTTATCCTTATACCAACATTTGTTCATGATTTTTTATGCATACATCCTTTTAATGATGGCAATGGAAGAATGTCAAGATTATTAACAACATTGTTGTTATATAAGTTGGGTTTTGTTGCGGGTCGTTATATCAGCTTGGAAGAGAAAATCGAAAAAACAAAACATGCCTATTATGATGCCCTTGAAAAAAGCGGCATAGCTTGGCATGAAAACAATGAAAATCCAACTCCCTTTATAAAATATATATTAGGCATAATTTTATCATCTTATAGGGATTTTGAGGAAAGGGTAAATATATTTGATATAAAGCCCAATGCCTATGAGCAAGTAAAAAAAGCAGTAGCTAAAACCATCGGCAAGTTTACAAAAAGCGATATAATGGAGCTATGCCCGAATATCGGAAGAGCATCTGTTGAAAATTCACTAACAAAGCTTGTGGAAGAAAAATTAATTGAAAGACATGGTAAGGGAAGGGGAACTTTCTATATAAAGCCTTAAAAATAATGGCAAAGGCACAATAAAAAAGAGAAGGTATTATTTAAATGGTTAAAAATAATATCGCCTAAGCATTGATTTATCGCCTAAATAATGCTTTAATTTAGGTGATAAATCAAAACTATTAAATAAAAAATGAAATAGTAAAAATAATGGAGATATTATAATAGAAGAAATGCAAAAAATGATTTGTTTAACACCTTTTAAGGAGCTTAAATGCGGCGATAAAAGCATACACGATTTTGTGCAAGAGGGCTTTTCCGTTCCTGCACGCGTAATTTCTTATCTTCGCTTTTCAGAACCATGTTACGCAAGCCCGGGTGTTTATTATCATCCTTTTAAGCCTGAAAAGCGCTTGCCCGGTCCTTATGGTTGTACTGACGGCAAGTATTTTTGGGATAGAGATACTTGGAAATATGTTATAAAATATAATTTAACATTGCCACAAGAGTTTATTGATCATGTAATGGGCGATGAGAGTGCTACTTATATAAAAAAACGCTTGGAAGATAATAAGGATATATCCGACAGAATCAAAAGGTGGGATGATACGCAAGATTATAAACTCTTAAAGCTTGACATCACAGCAATAGAAGAATTGGAAAACTTTTAAAATATAAAATTTAATAAGATACCAAAATCAAAAAAACGATTATATAAAGAGGGTGCGCTGATTGGCTAAATATGAATGGAATGAGTATTACGAAAAGTTTTTTTATGATTGGTCGGAAAGCACCCGCGCAAACAGGCTTTCATCTTTGGTGTCCCTCGGCCCTGCCAATGAAGTTGCGGAAGTTATAGAAGAGCTTGATGCTGACGGAAACGAAAGTGCAGCTAACCGTTTGTTAAAAAGAGCAATAGCTGAAAAATTAGTCTTTTCAATAAATGATATTTGTAGACTATTATATTCTTCTTGCGATTATCTTTTATTGGAAGAGCTTGTATATGCTTCGGCAAAAAACTTTAAAGCTAAGGATATGGAAGAACTTTACAGTTGTTATTATTTTGAAGATGATATAATAATGGATATATGCGATCAATATGATATTCCATTTCCAAAGGAATTGCTTAAAGAGTTGCGGGAAGAAAAACGCAAGGAAATAGAGCTTTTAAATAAGAACAAAAAAGCAACTAAATCTGAGTCTCCTAAGAAAAGCGGTTTTTGGGCAACTTTATTTTCATTGTTATTCGGCAGTGGTGGTGAAAAAACATACACATCTTCAAGTCCTTATGACATACCCCATGAGCATGGCGGCAAATGCGATGGGGATTGTGAAAACTGCCCTCCCCATTATGGTTATAGATATGGCCGTTGGTATTATGGAAAAAGTCATAGCTATGGTTGTGAGTTTGGCGGCAACAAAGGCGACGGTGCTTTATAAATATTTATAGCTTAAAAATCCAATAGGCTTAAGGCCTATTTTTTATTCAAGTTAAAAACTCTTTTGTAATGTAAAACGTGCTCTTAATTAATGTGACAAAAACTGAAAATTATATATTTACTGAAGTTTGTTACCTATTTAAGTTGTGCCCTCTTGATTTTTTCAATAAGTAATGCTTTAATAATCATAAGCGTTAACATGTGATTGGTGCAGGAGGAATTATACTATGAGTAAAATTTATGTGGCTTTGGAATATAACGACAAGGGTTTTACCGCCTTTGCGGAAAATTATCCCGGAGCATCGGGCCGTGGTAAAACAAAGGATGAGGCCTTATCAAAACTTCCCAAAGAAGTTGACAGATACATGAATTGGCTAAATGATACTCCTTCCCAAGACTACAGCATAGAAATACGGGAAGAATACGAATGTTCCCTAAACGTTGAAGATGCAGATTCGGATATTATTTTTAAAAGCGAAACGCAGCCCCTAGATTACAGCGATTATCAAAGGCTTAAGGCCATAGCTTTAAAGTCTGCAACGGATTTTGAAAAATTATACAATTCCATACCCGATATAAACCTTCCCCTAAGGGAACCTCGCAAATGCTTTTATGGTGATGTACCCGTAACTGCAAGGAATATGTATAACCACACAAAAAATGTTAACAGCTATTATTTTGGCGAGTTAGGGATTACAATAGGCAACGGCACATATATTCGCAACAGCAGAATGGCCGGTTTTTTAGGCTTGGAAGGCATAGACGGATTTTTAAGAATGCCCAGCACAATAGGCGCATACAATGAAGAGTGGTCCGTACGCAAATTGCTCAGGCGCTTTTTATGGCATGATTTAATACATGCCAAGGCCATGTACAGGGGTGCTGTAAATGTATTCGGCAAAAACAAGGTGGCCAATCCCTTCAAGTTTTAATGTTTTTAACAGGCTCCTTTCGGGTATATTATACTTATCAACTTGAAAGGAGACAGTATGTGAGTTTTAGTTAAAGGTGCAGGTGCACTAACAGGTTGCTCTCAAGAGCAGGAGCCCATTGTGGCAGTAGCTTTATTTGTTGGCATACTTGCCATATACTATGGTGCTAAATGGATAATTTATAAGTACAGACAACACAAAAACTCAAAAGATTAAAAAACCCGCTATAAAGTGGGTTTTTTGTTTAAATAAAACTTGCCCTATGATATAATTTTATAAAGCGGAGGGTGATACAATGAATATAAATGTTGATATAAGCAATGTAAAACTTAAAACCAAACGCCTTATATTAAGGCCCTTTGAAACTGACGATGTTTATGATTTGTATGAATATGCTAAAGTTGAAGGCGTTGGTGAAAGGGCGGGCTGGGTACATCATAAGGATATTGACGAAAGCCTAAGCATACTGAATATGTTTATTGCCGGCAAAAGAACATTTGCCATAGTGCTTAAAGAAGAAAATAAAGTAATAGGCAGCTTGGGCCTGGAGGAATACGACGAAAAACTTTTGCCTGAGTTTGCCGACCTTAAAGGGCTGGAAATCGGCTATGTAATAGGCAAAGACTATTGGGGAAGGGGCCTTGTGCCTGAAGCTGTAAGGGCTGTGCTCTCCTACTGTTTTGATGTACTTATGCTCGACTTTTTATGCCTCGGTTATTTTGATTATAACACTCAAAGCAAAAGAGTGAATGAAAAATCCGGCTTTGAGTTTGTAATACACAGAAGCTTTAAAACCCGCTATGGAACTAATGAAGAGGGCGTACTTACAATGCTTACAAGGGATAACTATCATAAAAAGCTGAAAGAGGGCTTTTATGATAACAAAAGCTTTTAAGCATGCAGAAATCGACTTTATTTATAAGCATACTTGCCACACACAATGCTGCTGAATAAGCCGTTTATAAGTAAAAAAACAGCACAAAAATTTCGAAGAAAAAAGCTCACAAAATTGTGGGTTTTTTATTTAAATAAAAATTCCCCTATGTTATAATTCTATGGGAATGGAGGGTAACACCATGAATTTAAATGTTGATATAAGCAATGTAAAACTTGAAACTGAACGCCTGATACTAAGGCCCTTTGAGCCGGACGATGCCGATGATTTGTATGAATACGCTAAAGTTGAAGGTGTAGGCGAAAGGGCGGGCTGGATACATCATAAGGATATTGAAGAAAGTCGAAATATAATAAAGCTGTTTATTGCCGGCAAAAAAACCTTTGCCATAGTGCTTAAAGAAAACAATAAAGTAATAGGAAGCTTGGGCCTGGAGGAATATGAAGAAGAGCTTTTACCGGAGTTTGCAAACCTTAAGGGTCGAGAAATCGGCTATACAATAGGCAAAGACTATTGGGGAAGGGGCATTATGCCCGAGGCGGTAAGGGCTGTGCTCTCCTACTGTTTTGACGTGTTGATGCTGGACTTTTTATGCATAGGTTATTATGATTATAATACACAAAGCAAAAGGGTAGATGAAAAATCCGGCTTTGAATTTGTAAAACACATAAGCTTTAAAACCCGTTACGCCACTGAGGAAGAGGGCGCTTTTACAATACTTACAAGGGATAACTACTATAAAAAGCTGAAAGAGGGCTTTTATGGCAATTAGGCAAGAGCTTTTAAGCATGCAGGACTTGGCTTATAGAGATTTTAGCGCAAAGCTTATACCCACTGTGGACAAGGAAAATATCATAGGTGTAAGAAGTCCTAAATTAAAGGCTTATGCAAAAACATTGGTTAAAAACAAGGCTTTAACGGAGACTTTTATAAACACGCTCCCCCATAAATATTTGGAGGAATACAGCCTTCACAATATTTTATTATCCTATGAAAAGGATATTGATAAGCTGTTTGGCTATATTGATGCCCTTTTGCCCTTCATAGATAATTGGGCTACATGCGACGGCCTTTGCAGCAGTTTAAAGCAATTAAAAAAGCATCCCGCAAAAACTTTAAGCTATATAAATAAATGCCTGAACAGCAATAAAACCTATACTGTACGCTTTGCAACAGTTATGCTTTTAAGTCAGTTTTTGGATGATGCCTTTGATGTTGAGCATATAGAAAGGCTTGCTGAAATTAAAAGCGAAGAATATTATATAAATATAGCCATAGCCTGGTATATGGCAACAGCCCTTGCAAAGCAGTATAATCATGCTGTAAAGTATATTGAAAACAGGGCTTTTAGCCCTTGGGTACACAACAAAAGCATACAAAAGGCCATAGAAAGCTACAGGGTAAGCGATGAAGCAAAGGCTTATCTAAAAAGCCTAAAACAGGAGTAAAAATATGCTGGTTGCAGAAAAACAATGTACATTAAAAAACGGTAAAAGCGCAATTTTAAGACCCATATATCCTAATGAAGCGGAGACTTTTTTATCTGCCTATATTCAAACAAGTAGTGAAACATCATTTATAAGTAATTATCCTGAGGAAATTAATATTACTGTAGAACAAGAAAAGGCTCTTTTGGAACGTTTTAACGAAAATCCTAACATGTTTTTTATAGGCGCATATGTTGATGATACATTTGCCGGCAGCATTTCCTTGATGAAAAAAACAAATATAAAGGAAAAGCATAAGGCCACATTCGGCATAGCCGTATTACAAAAATACTGGGGAATGGGCATAGGCAAGGCCCTTATGATATATGCCATGGAACAAGCTAAAGCCATGGGCGTAAAGCTGCTTGATTTAAGGGTTTTGAGTGGCAATGCAAAGGCCATAAAGCTGTACGAAGACTTGGGTTTTATAAAGGCCGGCGAAATACCCGGTGCCTTTATATTAAAGGACGGCGCGGAGCACAGCGATATTATAATGTATAAAAGGCTTTAGCGGCCTTTTTTATTTGTATGAAACAAAAATCAAATTTAAATCGTTATATTATTATACAAGCAAAAGGAGGGCATTATGAAGAACAAAACCAATATTATATTAAAAATATCTGCTGTTTTTATACTTGCCGTTATAATAGGTTTAGCTTTAAAAGCTTATTATGAAAATAATATAAGAGAAGTTGATTACAAACCCGTTATTTATCTCTACCCTGAAAATGAGATAGAAGTTGAAGTAAGCCTGGATTATGCAGGGCAAATCACCCACATATATCCCGCCTTTAATCATGATAACACTTGGAAGGTTACCGCCAAGCCCGACGGGAGCCTCTTTGACGAAAACACACAGCGCCAGTATAAATACCTGTTTTGGGAAGGCATATATAACAGGAAATGGAATTTTGACAGCGGTTTTGTTGTAAAAGGTGCCGATATTATTCCTTTCCTGGAGAAAAAGCTTGAAATATTAGGTTTAAATCATGCTGAAATGAACGATTTTATTACATATTGGTATCCAAAATTATCCGAAAACGAATATAATCTAATTCATTTTGACTTTGAAGAATATACTAACATAGCCAAGCTAAATATTACACCAAACCCCGATAGCCTTATAAGGGTATTCATGTTGGCACAAAAGATTGATGCACCTATCGACATACCACCGCAAGAGTTGAGTACTCCTACACGCACAGGCTTTGTAGCTGTGGAATGGGGTGGCTCAATAAGATAATAAACCTATAAGGAGGGTTTTATGAAAAATACTACCAACATTATATTAAAAATATCTGCTGTTTTTATACTCGCCATTATAATAAGCTTTGCTTTAACAGGTGGTTATGAGAGTTATAACAGTTACAATAATCATTATAACTATTACGATGATAATAATAACCAGGAAATCGAAAGAAAGCCCGTTATATACCTTTACCCTGAAAATGAGACAGAAGTTAAAGTAAGCCTGGATTATGCCGGGCAAATCACACACATATATCCCGCTTTTATTCATGATAACACTTGGAAGGTTACCGCCAAGCCCGACGGGAGCCTCTTTGACGAAAACACACAGCGCCAGTATAAATACCTGTTTTGGGAGGGCATATATAACAGGAAATGGAATTTTGACAGCGGCTTTGTTGTAAAAGGTGCCGATATTATTCCCTTCCTGGAGGAAAAGCTTGAAATATTAGGCTTGAATTATGCTGAAATGAACGACTTTATTACTTATTGGTATCCCAAGTTATCCGAAAACGAATATACTTTAATTCATTTTGACTTGGAAGAATATACTAACATAGCCAAGCTAAATATTACACCAAGCCCCGACAGTCTTATAAGGGTATTCATGTTAGCACAAAAGATCGATGCACCGATTGATATAGCACCGCAAGAGCTAAGCTCCCCTACTCGCACAGGCTTTGCAGCTGTGGAATGGGGCGGGGCAATAAGATAGTTTGCAAAAAGGAGATCACTATGAAAAACACAAGCAACATTATATTAAAAACATCTGCTGTTTTTATACTTGCCCTTATAATAGGCTTAGCTTTAGCAGGCAATTTTGATAACAGTTATGACTATAATGAAAACAATGACGAAGCAGCTCCTCGCAAGCCCGTTATATACCTTTACCCTGAAAAGGAGATGGAGGTTGAAGTAAGCCTGGATTATGCCGGGCAAATCACCCATATATACCCCGCCTTTAATTATGGTAACACATGGAAAGTTACAGCCAAGCCCGACGGAAGCCTCTTTGACGAAAACACTCGGCGCCATTACAAATACCTGTTTTGGGAAGGCATACATAACAGGGAATGGAATTTTGACAGCGGCTTTGTTGTAAAGGGTGCCGATATAATACCTTTCTTGGAGGAAAAGCTTGAAATATTAGGCTTGAATTATGCTGAAATAAATGACTTTATAACTTATTGGTATCCCAAGTTATCCGAAAACGAATATACTTTAATTCATTTTGACATGGAAGAATATACAAACATAGCCAAGCTGAAAATTACACCAAGCCCGGACAGCATTATAAGGGTATTCATGTTAGCACAAAAAATTGATGTACCCATAGATATAGCCCCGCAAGAGTTAAATACTCCTACACGCACAGGCTTTGTAGCTGTGGAATGGGGCGGGGCGGCAAGGTAGGCAGAAGCCAAATAAAAACCCGATTATGTCTTTTGTAAGTAGCGCCTTATATAATTGTTTTTTTAGATTTGTTGGAGTACTTTGCTGCAAAGAGGAATAACTTGGTTAATAATAAATTGTGGGCTAGCTTTGCGATATATAACGCCTATTGAAATGAAATCAATAAAATTAACAGGTAGAAGAGTACGATTAGGATTATTACTTTCGAATAGCCGTGGCACTAAATAGCAGCATTCTAATGCATGAAGACGACAAGCGTTTTCAACTGAGTTTTCTGTGCAGTCTGTGATTTTAATAGTTGGCTCTTCTTTTTCAATGACTTTTCGGATTTTATCGTATACATTAGAAAAACCTTTTTTTATTAAGATTAGGTGCTGATCTCTTAAATCAGACAGAGAAACTTCTTGCTTCGCAGTTAATTTACTTTGCTTTGAGACAGAAAGAAATAATTTATCTTCAAATAATTTTGTATATTTCAATAGAGGAGACCGAATGCTGCCTTCATCTTGTCCGTAAACAAAACATAGATCTATATTAGATGATAAAAGCTCTTCTTCAATTCTGTTGAAATCAATGGAACTGATACTACTGGATACTCTTGAACTATCTTTAAAAAAACAGAAGGAAGAATTTTGTTTGCATCTGAACCAAAGCCACCTAGAACTAGACGTTTTAAATCTGAAGCATTTTCTTTTGCCCGTTGAAGCGCTTGTTTTATTTGCCTTAAAATGGATTTTGCATCTATATAAAAAAGCTCCCCTTGCTGTGTGAGTTGAACACCCCGATTGGTTCGAATAAAAAGTGGAGCACCTATTTCTTTTTCTAGCGACGTTATTTGCTGGGACACTGCAGCTACAGAAAGGAAAGCTTGTTTCGCAACTTTTGATAGACTTCCGGATTCTGCTGCTAGAACAAACAACTCCATTTGCCTGAGTAGCATTCTTCACACTCCTAAATATTTTATTAAATATTAACATTATTAAATGAAAAAATCAATTGACATATATGACGCTTGCGTTCTGTTTTACTTAAATCGATTTAATCAAACGGTAATTCAAAGAAGAATAAATATTTGCTAATATATATATACTATAATAATAGACTGCTAAAGGGAGCAGCAAAAGGAGGAGTATCTATGATTCGTAAGTTTTTTTCTGCACTACTTGTACTTACGCTCAGTTTAAGCTTATGTGTAATTTCTATTGCCGAAGATTATACAGCAACAGCAAAAGGTTATGGTGGTGATGTGGTTGTTACTCTTACAATGGAAGGAGATAAGATTATCGATGTTGCTATTGTCGGTGACGGAGAAACCCCATCCATTGGGGGTGCAGCTTTCAGTGCACTAAAAGAACAGTTACTTATAGCTCAGAGTGCTGAGATTGACGGTGTTACAGGTGCGACTATCACTTCTACTGCGGTCAAGGCTGCTGTACAAAAAGCTTTGGATGAAGCAAATGGCGTAGTGAGAACAACAGAAATCCAATATAAGCCGGGCACTTATACTGGTACAGGAAAGGGAATGCTTGGCCCAATCAATGTAGAAGTGGAAGTAAGTGAGACGGAGATCATTAATATAAAAGTTACTTCCTGCGTTGATACTTTAAAAATCGGTACCGATCTTTCCACGGCTCCGGTCAATCAGATTCCTGCGGATATTATTGAATACCAGTCTTTGAATGTGGATAGCGTAACTGGAGCAACAGTTACTAGCGTGGGTGTTCTCGCAGCAGTAACTGATGCGTTAGAGCAGTCCGGCGTGAACATTTCTTTACTACAAGACAAAGCTGTTGAGAAAGCTGTTCAAGAAAATGAAACTCTCACATGTGATGTTGTTATAGCTGGAGCAGGTGGCGCCGGTCTTTCAGCAGCTTTTGAGGCAGCTTCTAACGGTGCAAATGTTATCGTAGTTGAAAAGGCAGGTGTACTAACGGGTGAGTCTAATCGAAATGGCGGACTTTTGATGGCGTCAGGTACCTCTTATGTTGATTTATCAAATGATGAATTATATGAATATATTGTTAATACGATTGGACAAGGTAAAGTAAACGCAGATAAAGTTCGGGCGTATGTTGATAATTCGAATAATTTGCTAACTTTCTTTGAGTCCATTGGCACGGCGATAGATGCGGTTCAATACATTTCCTACGGTGTTGTTGATTTGCCGGTTGTGTTTATGGCCAATAATGAAAACGCAAACGGCGAAGTTGATATTCTTACCTATTTCGACCATACCAGCGGTTCATACTACATCAGCCCACTGTATAACAAAGCAGTCGAAGCGGGAACAGAGGTGTTGTTCAACACCCCAATGACTGCAATCAATCAGGATACAACCGGCAAGGTAAGCGGCATTACTTGTACCCGTGCCGATGGTTCAGTTGTAACCATTAATGCCAAGGCAGTTATTATTGCAACAGGCGGTTATGCGGGTAATGAAGAACTTATTAACCAGAATGTAACACTAAAGGATTCCGGTTACTATCTTGCCTCTTCTTCTACCAATAAAGGTGATGGAATCTGGATTGCCCGGGATTTGGGTGCAAAAATCCGTTTTGAGAAAGATATGCCGGCCAATGCACCATTGGCAAACTCTGCTACCGGAAACCTTACTCAGTCTTTATGTGTTACACCGAAAGGCGAGCGTTTTACCCGTGAGTTTGATTATTTCTTCAGCGTTGTTACTGATTTAAATTTGATGGGTTACGGAAACTTTTATCAAATTATTGATGCCAGTTTCAATGACGATTTCTTTGGCCCTGCCATTGCCTCCTGTGATGCGGAAACTGCACGCGATATTTTTTCGGCTGATTCTGTAAAAGAACTTGCTGAAAAAATTGGCGTAGATCCAGCTACATTGGAAGAGACCATTTCTCGATATAATGAGCTGTGCCTTAAAGGGGTTGATGAGGATTTCGACAAGAATCCAGCTTATATGAAGGAAATTACGGTAGATGGTAGCAAAAAACTTTATGCACTTAAACATTCGCCAACTCTTTGTGGCACATATGGAGGAATATATACTGATTTACAGCAGCGTGTGTTGAATACCGAGGAGAAACCGATAGATGGCTTATATGCCGCTGGCTCCTGTGCGTTGGCTGATACTATTTATTATGAATATCCGGGTTGCGGCTATGCATTTGGTTTGGCTATACATACCGGTCACATTGCTGCCATAAATGCTTTGAGAGATTTAGGCTTTGAGAACGTACAAAGCGTTATTTCCAAATAATATTTAATCTATCTGTTACTTGTTCTGATAGGGTTGCCGACAAAAAACCGGCAACCTTTTTGTTGTTAAAGTATGAATATTCAATGTTTGTCCATTGAATCTAAAAAAATTTCAACAGCTCAAGAAAGGTACGAAGGTGCTGATGAAAAATGGAAAAACAAGGAGTCCCATGAAACGCTTTTCAGAAAAGTAAAAAAAGGTGAATTAAAATGAAATCTGATAAAAATAGAGTAATAATATAAGCAGTTTCGAATATACAGGGCAAGGAATCATTTCATCATTTTTAAGCGAAAGAAATATGAAAATTCATATAATAATTGTGTTGCTGGTAATTAGTATTAAAAATCAATAAACATGAATGGATCACATGTGTTATCTGTTTTTAATTGCCATAGCGATTGCCTTTGTATTGTAGCCTACATGACAGGCAATGGAGCAAGAAAGCTCGGAATATGTGACCTGATAATTTGGGAAAGCCTTCTGCACTCGTGCATTCCATTCTTGTGCCTGCTCCTCTTTTAAAAATGTACCGGCCGTATACAAGACTACTTCGCCATGATAAATAAAACGAAAACGTTCTTCAAGGTCGACTTTCATCAAATTAATCAGTGTTTTTTGTACACGCTTGTCACCTCGAACCACGCATTGCGCATCCAGTTTACCACCGCGGATATTCAAAATGGGATGAAGATTCAAAGCAGTTGCCAAGGATGCAGCGGCTGCGGTTACTCGGCCGCTTTTCTTCAGAAATTTAAGTGTGTCCACACATATATAGATGCTGGCATCAAAGGCACTTTTCTCCAGCAGCGCTTTGATTGATACACCATCGATTCCTTGTCGGGACAGATGCAGCGCATCGTAAACACTTGTGCGTTGGGTAACGGAAATACGGCGATTATCTACAACATGGACTTTTCCTCCATATTCCAATGCCAACTTTTTTGCTGTATCACATGAACTGCTAAGACTGCTGCTCATTGGAATATAAACGACTTCCTCCGCATGATCAGCCAGTATACGATCCCATAATTCAGTTACTTCACCGGGAGCAGGCTGAGATGTGTAAACGGCTTTCCCTTCTTCCAATGCTGCATATAACTCACTATTTGTAATATCAACGCCCTCTGTATAGCATGTACCCTCCACAATGATCGGCATTGGCAGTACAAAAATGCCGTTTGCTTTTCCTTCAGATACTGAAATCCCGCTATTTGTATCCGTCATAATTGCTGTTCTTATACACTTCTCCACAGGGCAAACTCCTTTGTTAAAAATATTCTGTTTTTAATCATAACAGCTTAAAATAAACTGAAACGAAACAAAACCGTTCTGTATAAAAAACAGAACGGTTTTGTATAATATTGCATCAATTTATGCAGGAAGCGATACCGTGAAGGTCGTTACATCATTAGAACTGCTGGCGGTCACTGTTCCCTTATGCAATGTAACAATTTTCTGTACAACGGCCAAGCCAATCCCATTGCCTTCTGTGGCATGAGATAGATCAGCCTGATAGAATTTTTGAAATATATGCTCAATTTGCTCTTCCGGAATCGTGCTGCCTGTGTTTTCAATGGTTACTATTATCCGGAAATTCACCTGCTGAATGCCAACCCTGATGGAACCGTAATCTGTGGTAAATTTTATGGCATTATCCAGCAGATTAATCCATACCTGTTGGAGCAGTTCCTCATTGCCGTGCCCTGTTACCTCGCCAAACTCGAGATTAAATTCCACTTTTTTTCGGCTCCATTTGCTTTCCAGCATCAAGATAGCAGAACGGATTTGTTCAGACAGATTAAAAGATGTAACATCTGTCAGAATCGTTTGATTTTCTACCCGCGTCATATTCAATACTTGGGTTGTCAGTTTCGACAGCCGTAGTGACTCCTTTTCTATCACGTCTATATATTCTTTCTTCTGCTCTTCTGTCAGATTTTCTCTTTTCAACAAAGCTGAAAATCCGGCAATGGACATGAGGGGAGTTTTAAACTCATGCGAAAAATAGTTGATAAAATCTGAACGGAACAACTCTGTGTTTTCTAACTCCTGAGCCATTTTATTGAAGCTTTCGTTCAGTTCGGCAATGGCCGGAATAAGGGAAATTCTTTTTCCTAAATGCAGTCTGGTCTTAAAATCTCCGGAAGCAAGCCTGTTTATAGCTCGAATGATTTCATTAACGGATTTAAGAGGGATATGTGTTACGAGTGCCGAAATAGCAGCACCGAACACTATGCTGATCAGTGCCATTTTTCCAATGAGATAATTTGTATCCAACTTTCCGCTGCCTAGATTCAGCACATTTTCCCGAATCAAAAGCCCTACCACGCCCAGAACAACAAGCATGGTAATAAGCAAAGACAAGAAAATCAAAATGGAGAATATAACAGTCAAACTCAGATGACGCTTCTGGGCTCTTTCTTTTTTCTCTTTATTCATTTTTCTTAACCGCCTTATATCCCAATCCGCGTATGGAATGTATTTCAAATTCATTCCAATTCTCAAATCGCTTCCGTAGTCTGGCGATATGAACGGTTACTGTTTCCCAGCCTGTTTCTGAATCATATCCCCATATCTCATCCATCAGCTGAATACGAGTGAATATTTTTCCGGGATAGGAAAGCAGCTTATAGAGCAGCATAAACTCCTTTTGTGGAAGCTCAATACTTTCACCCGGACGAGTAACCGTCATGGCGTCATAATCCAGCACTACATCACCAACTTGCAGTTTTCTTTCGTTTATAATCTTTGCTCGACGAAGCAGTGCTTTAACACGAAGCAAAAGTTCTTCTAAATCAACAGGCTTTGTCATATAGTCGTCCGTACCTACCCGAAAGCCCTGATGCTTTTCTTGTGGTAATTGTTTAGCTGTAACCATCAGGATCGGCAGATCATCTCGTCCTTCCCGTACGATGCGCGTAAACTCATATCCATCCATCTTCGGCATCATAATATCCAGGATTACCAGATCAATATGTTCCTGTTCAAGCTTTTTAAGGGCTTCCTCACCATTTATTGCGGTAGATACTGTATATCCGTCACCCTCCAACACAGTTTGCAGCAGTCGCCGCGTGTTTGTATCATCATCCACTACTAAAATATGGAACACCCATATCACCTCGTTTATATTCGTTCTCTAATGATGTCATTCTGCTGAAATTGATATGGAATCTTATTCCATTCCTTTCTTTCGAAATACTTGACCCCTATTTATATAATATACCACAATTCTAAACTGAAAAGAAACAGCAGCTCTTCTTGCTCATAAATCATCCCTGAAAGTTTAGATTCAGTTTAGATTATTTGTGTATTCTAAAGAAAAAGAAAGGAGAAATCGCTATGAATGTTTCAGCTACAATAAAGAAATACGGTCTTGAAAAAGTGTTCGACTATATATACAAGAACCCTGAAAAGAACATGGGAAAGCTATTAAACTTAGTTGAAAAGCACGCAGGGAAGATATATCCTAATCAAATTGCTCAGTTCCGCGACGTCGTTGAAAACCTGGAAAACCCTTACCATAGCTTTTTGAACCACATATTGGAAAATGTTGATCCGGAAGTGCTCAAGACAATTCTTGTCAATTTTTTCATCAATGAAAGTATGATTGGTTGGTCCAAGCAGAATGAATTAAGGGAAAAATATAACTGTAATATTCCCTGGACCATACTTTTAGATCCCACCTCGGCCTGTAATTTGCAATGTACAGGATGCTGGGCAGCAGAATACGGTAATAAACTCAACCTTTCCTATGACGAAATTGACGATATTATTCAACAGGGAAAAGAACTGGGAGTCTATATGTACATCTACACCGGCGGGGAGCCCTTGGTACGCAAAAATGATATCATACGCTTGTGTGAAAAGCATGATGATTGCATTTTCCTATGCTTCACTAACGGTACTCTTATTGACGAACAGTTTGCCGATGACATGCTGCGAGTGAAAAACTTCGTACCCGCCATCTCTTTGGAAGGTATGGAAAAATCAAACGACAGCCGTCGGGGTGATGGGGTATTCAACAAAGTAATCCATGCCATGGATCTGCTTAGGGAAAAGAGGCTAGTGTTCGGAATTTCTTCCTGCTATACCAGCGCCAATTATGATTCCATTACTTCGGAAGAATACTTTGATATGTTGATTCAAAAGGGTGCTTATTTTATCTGGTTCTTCCACTATATGCCCGTGGGAAATAACGCTTCGCCGGAATTATTGCCCAATCCCGAACAGAGGGAAATTGTCTATCGTCGCATAAGGGATCTAAGGAGACGGAAACCTCTTTTCGCCATAGATTTCCAGAATGATGGCGAATTCGTAGGTGGCTGCATAGCAGGTGGCAGACGTTATTTCCATATCAATGCAAACGGCGATGTCGACCCTTGTGTGTTTATTCATTACTCTGACTCCAACATTCGGGAAAAGAGTATACTGGAAACGTTGCGTTCCCCGTTGTTCCAAGCTTATCACGACGGCCAGCCCTTCAATGAAAACATGTTCCAACCCTGCCCAATGTTGGAAAATCCTAAGTTACTCCGTCAAATAGTGGAACAAACCGGGGCGCACTCTACCGACCTGCAGTCGCCTGAATCAGCAGAGCACCTCTGTGCTAAATGTGACAGTTATGCCGCTTGTTGGCAGCCCAAAGCGGAAGAACTATGGCAAGAGATACCCGAAGAACGCAGAAAATTCGTTTTGGAGAACAACACAAAGTATTAATTTATTTCCGGTATCATGTCCGGGTAAAAGAAGAGAAGAATCCTTGCTGTTATACGATATTTCCAAGGCTCCGAAAATCCTTGTTGATGGCTCCCAAGGTCGGTGAAACCGTTTATGATCCGACCCGTGGTAGTATATCATAATAAATACATAAGTTGATAGAGTTTGTTATAGTACGGGACTTGCGGCTTTATGCAAAACAAAAACCATAAGAAAGATGCTTTTTTGCGTAGTTTCAATAAAACAAATTATTTAACCAAAATAAAAAGCGATGATATAATTCAATATTTGCATTCTTGTTCATTTTTGAAGATTTACTTATAATATATATAATATAGTTATGAGAAATCTTCTTTTATTTTTTACTTTCATATATATCTTTTTAGTTGGAGGAAGAATATGGATATATTAGTTACGTTTGATGAAAATTACATCCCGCCGTTCAAAACCATGTTAAAATCGCTTATGATTAATAACCCTAAGCAAAACACTACCTTTTGGTTAATTCATGACGGCATTAAAGAAACGCAGCTACAGAATTTAATTGATTTTTGTTTGTCATATGGAGCAAAATTTGAGCATATTTGTATTTCTAAAAATTATTTTGATGATGCTAAAATAACAAAACGATACCCTCAATCCATGTACTATAGGCTATTAGCGCCTTTGATTTTACCGGAAACCTTGAATAAAATTTTATATTTAGATCCGGACATTCTAATTATAAACAAATTGGACAGCCTTTGGAAAACGGAATTCCCTGAAGGGAAGTTTTATGCAGCGGCATCTCATGCTATTGTCGGGAATATTACATCCAGTATTAATAAAATCCGTCTCGATACAGACCACTCGTATTTTAATACCGGAGTAATCCTTATGAATCTTACAAAAGCAAGAAAAATAGTAGATGCTGATGAAATAATCAAAACCGTAAACAAAAGCAGGGATATAGAGTTAATTTTACCTGATCAGGATATATTTAACACCATGTATGGCAAATATACACTCGAAATCCCTGATGAACTCTATAATTATGATGCAAGGTTTTATCCCGCATACCTTTTAAACAGCGCTAACAAGCATGACTTGGATTGGATAATATCAAATACCTGTATACTTCATTTTTGCGGAAAGAAAAAGCCTTGGCTCTCTCAAGGATATAATATATTTACAAGCCTTTATAAATATTTTATGTATAAATAAGCATGTTATGTGCAATTTCAAACAACTATTAAAAAGAAGAACTTGTCGCAGTATATCCATTGCCTTATTATTTATTTAATTAATAAAGCTGCTTAATGCTTTAAGGAGTAAGAAAAGGTAAATCGAAATGCAATCTGATAAAAATAGAGTAATAATAAAGGAAATAAAAAAATTAATAAGCAGTTTCAAATATGCAGGGCAAGGAATCATTTCCTCATTTTTAAGCGAAAGAAATATGAAAATCCATATAATAATTATGTTGCTGGTAATTATTATGGGAGTAGTATTAAAAATCAATAAACATGAATGGATTACATGTGTTATTTGTTTTGCTATTGTAATAAGCGGTGAATTGTTTAATACGGCGATTGAAACCGTTGTGGATATTGTATTGCCATATCAGGATGAAAAGGCAAAACTTGCAAAAGATGCGTCTGCCGGAGCAGTGTTAGTATTGGCGACAGGAGCGACAATCGTGGGAATCATCATATTTTTACCTAAGCTGGCGGAAATGCTAAGTATACTATGATTTTTCAATAATTGACTTGTTTGAATGCTGTTAGACAATGAACAGCACCCTAATTGTTGTTAATATAAGATACTGTCTAACAAATAGGGCGCTGTTCACTTTAGAGTCGGGTTTTTATTTAATTTTGATAAACGTTTTTTAATGCTTTATAAACTTTTTTATAAATTTGATATTTCTTATTATATTGCTCAACCATTGTTTTATCAGGAAAGAATGTTTTATTTACTTTCACAATACCTTCTGATAATGATTCTACTGTTTCATGCCCACTACAATATAAGGCTATTAATGCTACGCCCACTGCGGAACTAACTGTACCCTTCATTTGATCTAAAGGCGTATTTAATATGTTTGATAGTGTTTGCAACCATACATGGCTTTTAGCGCCACCGCCAACAACCCTAAGACGCTGACTTTTATTAAAATCCACCAACATTTTATCCGCCAGTTCCCTATAGCCAAAACATAAGCCTTCAATAAGGGCTAGCATCATATCCTCTTTTTTTATGTTTGTACTTAAGCCCAAAAAAGCGCCTTTAATATCAGGGTCGGAATATATTGTTTTTTCACCATTTAGATGGGGATAAAAAATCAAATTTTTATGAAAACTTGCTTCTGAAGTTTTTTGGTCAGCATACTTATAGTTTAGTTTTAATATGTCTTTTTGAAACCAATCATATGCACTTCCGTTAGACTGAATTGCCCCTTGAACCAAATATGTAAAATTGATGTTATCGAAGGAAAATAATATTACTTTCCCTTTTGCATTTTTATTGATAGTTTTTCTTTCACTTATCAATATACCCGATGTACCTAAGGATATTACAGGATGCCCCTGCCCTAAACAACCTGAAGATACGGCCGTGGCCGGGTTATCTCCGGTTCCTGTTGCAACAATAACATCAGGCCTTAGGTTTAATTCCTCTGCCAATTCTTTTGTTATATTGCCCGCACTTTTACCTGCTGCCCTTATTTCAGGATAGTTATAATCCTTTAAACTTAGCAATTTTTTAATTTCTTCAGACCATTTTTTTTGTTTTATATCGTACAAACAAGATGTTGATGCACCACAATAATCAATATTGTAATTGTTTGTAAATTTATAAACTAAATAATCAGGCGCTATCAAAAACTTATAAATTTTTTCAAAGTTGTCTTTTTCTTCTTTTTTAAGCCAATATAGATTTACTGCAGGACTGCCTGTTGATAAGGTTTTTGATATATAGCTTAAACTTTTTATGCCTTCTATTTGTTCTCGCATTTCCAAAACAACTTCTTTAGTTCTTATATCATCCCATAATATAGCAGGTCTTATGGATTTTCCGTTCTTATCCAAAAAAACAACCGTGTGCATTTGGCCCGTTATGCCAATTGCATCAACATTTTCTCTACTATAATCACTTAGTAGCTCTTTTAATAATTTAACTACTAAAGAATACCAAATTTCCGGATCAATTTCTCTCCATCCGATATAAGGCTGAGATATTTCATAATCTGCTTGTTTTTGAGCTAAAACTTCCTTTTTACCATTTATTAAAACCGTTTTTATGGAAGAAGTTCCAACATCTATACCTATAAATAGACGATCGTTATTCATTCCTCTAAACTCCAAAATAATATTATAAGTTGATTTTCTTTACAATGTTTTCTACTACTGATGCTACGTTTTCAACTGCGTCCAAGCTCAAATGTATAACATCATGTTCGTTGGGGTTTTCCTCATAAGCTCTACCAAAAGTGGAAATAAACTCTTTTCTTAAATCTGAACCATAATTTATTTTAATCAAATTAGATTTTTTAGCTTTTTTAATTACACCAAAATCAATGCCTCCAACGCCTCCTTTGCGAAGCACATCCCACTGTGACCGGCGGAATTTTCTTAAAAACTTCGCCGC
>JAAZPT010000149.1 GCA_012797085.1 Christensenellaceae bacterium
AGATTTCTTAAATAATACCCCCATCAGTTTGGATGTGTTAAAAGAAGATACCCTTTTATGTATAAAAATAATGCTTAAAAACGGTGAAAATACTTCAATGGTTGAAATTAGAGGCACTCATACAAATATAGTTAAAATGGAAAAGGACGGTTTTGTTGTTTTGGATAATGATTGTTTGGAAAGCAACAAAAATGTTGAAACACTTTTTAATGAAATGACAATACAAAGCATATACGATTTTGCTTGTTCCTTAGATTGCAATGATTTAAAGGATTGCCTTTTAAGGCAAGTGAAATACAATCACAACATTGCTTTAGAAGGCTTAAAGGGTCAATATGGTGCAAATATAGGCAGAGTAATACTTGAAACCGAGGGCGACAGCGTAAGAAACAGAGCAAAGGCTATGGCCGCCGCCGGCAGCGATGCAAGGATGAGCGGCAGTGAAATGCCCGTTATAATAAATAGCGGTAGCGGAAACCAAGGAATAACAATATCTTTACCTGTATATGAGTATGCTAAGCACTTAAATGTTAATGAGGATACTTTTGTAAGAGCCCTGGCTTTAGCCAACTTGATAGCAATACATATTAAAAGGGGAATCGGTTCTTTATCCGCCTTTTGTGGAGCTGTAAGTGCCGGTTGCGGGGCCGGAGCCGGTGTTGCCTTTTTACATGATGGCGACTACAATTGTATAGCCCACACTGTAAGCAACTCCTTAGGTATTCTTTCAGGTACAATATGTGACGGCGCAAAAGCAAGCTGCGCCGCTAAAATAGCCTATGCTGTTGATGCGGGTATATTGGGTTATTTTATGTATACAAAGGGCAAAGAGTTTTATAGAGGCGATGGCATAATATCAAACAATGTTGAAAAAACAATCAAAAACATTTATCGCCTTGGTAAATTAGGAATGGCTCAAACAGACAAAGAAATATTAAGTATAATGACTGATGATGTATGCGATTAATATATTTAACAATAAAACACATGTTATTATGGTATAAATAATTATATAAAACAAGGAGATAATCTATGAAAATGAAAGCAATAGTAAAACCATATAGACGCCCCGGGCTTGAGCTGCATGAAGTTGATAAACCCGTACCTGCCGACGATGAAGTACTTATAAGAATATGTAAAACAGCAATCTGCGGTACCGATTTACACATATATAATTGGGATGAATGGAGCCAAGCAACTCTAAAACCTCCCCTTACAATTGGGCATGAATATGTTGGTGTCATTGAAGAATTGGGTAAAAATGTTAAAGGTTTGGAGCTTGGTCACGTTGTAAGTGGCGAAGGCCATATTGTATGTTGGCATTGCCGTAATTGCAGAGCCGGAAACATGCAATGGTGTAGAAACACAAAGGGTGTTGGCGTTAACAGGGATGGTGCTTTTGCTGAATACCTTTGCATACCCGCTATAAATGTAATAAACATCGGTGAAGATATCGATACTGATATAGTTTCCTTTTTTGATGCTTTGGGTAATGCTACTCACACAGCATTAATGTTTGATGTAATCGGTGAGGACGTTCTTGTAACCGGTGCAGGGCCTATAGGTATTATGGCTGCTGCTATATGTAAACATAACGGCGCAAGAAATGTTGTTATTACCGATATGAACGAATATAGATTAGACCTTGCCAAAAAGCTTGGCATAACATCTACAGTAAACATAAAAACAGAAAAACTTGAAGATATAATGCCTAAAAAAGGTTTAGTTGAAGGTTTTGATGTGGGCCTTGAAATGAGCGGCAGTATAAACGCTTTAAAACAAATGTTAAAAAACATGCGCAATGGCGGGAAGATTGCTCAACTTGGTTTGTTTTCAAGCAATACTGAAATAAACTGGAACGACATTATATTAAAGGGCTTAACAATAAAAGGCGTATATGGCAGGCAAATGTTTGAAACTTGGTATAAAATGGCTGCTATGGTTCAATCCGGCTTGGATTTGAGCCAATTAGTAACCCATAGATTCCACTATACTCAGTTTAAAGAAGCCTTTGACATTATGAATACAGGCAATAGCGGGAAAATTATTTTGAATTGGAGTGAAATATAATGGCAAAATCCGCATACAAGTATTTTGAAAATGCTGTTGACGAAATAAGACAAGCAGGTACATATAAAAACGAAAGAGTAATTACAACAGAACAAAAAGCTTACATTGATACAACTTTAAGCAAAAATATTTTAAATATGTGTGCAAATAACTACCTTGGCCTTGCAAATAATAAGGATATTATTGCCGCTGCTAAAGCAAGCTATGATAAGTATGGTTTTGGATTATCCAGTGTAAGATTTATTTGTGGTACACAAAGTATACATAAACAACTTGAAAACCGCATAGCTAAGTTTTTAGGTATGGAAGATGCTATACTATATTCCTCTTGTTTTGATGCCAACGGTGGTTTGTTTGAAACCTTGTTAGGCCCTGAAGATGCAATAATAAGCGATGAATTGAACCATGCAAGTATAATTGACGGTGTGCGCTTAAGCAAAGCTAAGAGGTTTAGATTTTTAAACAACGATATGGCCGACCTTAGAAAGCAGCTTGAAGAAGCTAAAGATTGTAGAATTAAACTAATTGCCACCGACGGTGTATTCTCTATGGATGGTTTTATAGCAAACTTACCTGCTATATGTGACTTGGCTGATGAGTATGATGCTTTAGTTGTGGTTGATGACAGCCACGCCGTTGGCTTTATGGGATCTCATGGTAAAGGTACCCACGAGGCTTGTAATGTTATTGATAGAGTTGATATTTTAACCGGCACCTTTGGTAAAGCAATGGGTGGTGCAAGTGGCGGTTATACTGCTGCAAGCAAAAAAATTGTAGACCTTTTAAGGCAAAGATCCAGGCCTTATTTATTCAGCAATACTCTGGCCCCTGCAATATGTGCTGCAACAATAAAAGTTATTGATATGTTGGAGGAAAACAGCAACTTAAGAGATAAGCTTGAAGAAAATACCAAATATTTTAGAAAAGAAATGAGTACAAAGGGTTTTGATATACCTGAAAGTACCCATCCAATTGTTCCTGTAATG
>JAAZPT010000150.1 GCA_012797085.1 Christensenellaceae bacterium
CGGATTTTAGGCGCTTACCGGTATAGTCCAAGCTGTCATCTGCACTTAGGTAGCCTGCCAAAGCAATTTTTTTATGGTTTAAGCTTATAAGCTTTTCTATGCTTTTATAGCCATAAAGCTCATTATCCACACTAACTGAACTGGTTTTCAGACCCTCGGCTTCGGGCACGGATATTGTTGAAAATATACAAGGCAGGTTAAAGTTTTGTATATCCTCAAGATGTTTATCCAAATCACTGCCTAAAAATATTGCAGCGCTTAATTTTTTGCGTAAATATAAGCGTTTTAAGGCAAAAAACTCATCATCTTTTTCATCTATAAATTCTAAAAGGAAATCATACTCTGTTTCATGGCCTAAGTTTATAATTTGCTCTGCTATTTCCGTAAGAAATACATTATGCCTGCCGCTTACTATAACTGCTACGGAAACTTGGTGTTTTAATTTTAAATTGCTGGCACTGTCGTTGCGAACATATCCTAATTTATCAATGGCTTCCCAAACCTTTTTTCGGGTTTTATCCCCTACATCATGGCGGTTATTTATTACCCTCGATACTGTAGATATACCAACACCTGCCATTTTTGCAACATCGTGAATTGTAACTACTTTCATATTTTTATACTCTATTCTATTTATGGAAACGTTTCCGTAAATTAATTCTATTATAAAGCATAAAATATGTCAAGCATTTTTTGTAATTAATATGCAATATTAAAACAATTTTTATAAGCTAACTTGTTGGGCTTGTTTTTATTGGTTCTTTATTAAAATGTTATATTAAAAACAGTTTATAATACTAACAGCCAATAATAAACCCTAAGGCTTTACAATTGTGTAAAAATTGTGTAAAATATTTTGGTTGATTAAAGCAAGGTAATTTATGAAACCTACATTGCTTATAATGGCTGCTGCAGATATGGGTATCTGATTTAGTGGTTTAAAACAGAGTTTTTTGAAGAGTTGAAGCAAGGCTTTGTAAAGTTTTAAACACAAAAAACATGCAAAAAAGGGTATATATCCCTACCGGTTTTAAAGGAGCTTGTTATGGAAGAAATAATGAAACAATTTATGATAGAGGGTGAACCGATATATAGCGCCCTTTATGGTAGCGGCCATATAAACCATACCTTTGATTTGCTTACCGATAGCCAACACAGGTATATTTGGCAAAAAATAAATCATAATGTTTTTAAAGATATACCCTCCCTTATGAACAATATTATTATGGTTACTAATTACTTAAAGACAAAGGAAAGCGACCCGCGAAGAGTTTTAAACCCTATACCCACAAAAACAGGCGAATGGTATATAAAGGATAATATGGGCAATTATTGGCGTGCCTTTGATTTTATTGAAGACAGCATATGCCTTGACAGGCCTGAAAGCCCTGATGATTTTTATGAGAGCGCCGTTGCTTTCGGTATGTTTCAAAAACAACTGGCAGATTTTCCTGCAGAAAAACTTGCTGAAACTATTCCGAATTTTCACAACACACCAGCAAGGTATAATCAGCTTAAGCAGGCAATTAAAAATAATATTAGCGGCCGAAAAATAAACGCTATGCGAGAAATAGAGTTCGCCCTTGATAGGGAGAAGGATGCCGGCGTTATGGTAAAAATGTTGGAAGAGAAAAAATTGCCTTTGCGCGTTACCCATAATGATACAAAGCTTAATAATGTAATGCTTGATAAAAAAACACGCAAACAGCTTTGTGTTATAGACCTTGACTGCGTTATGCCCGGCCTTATGGGCAACGACTTCGGTGATAGTATCCGCTTCGGTGCATCTACGGCGAATGAAGATGAGCGTGACCTAAGCAAGGTTGAAATGAATTTGGAAATGTTTGAAGCCTTTGCAAAGGGCTTTATGGAAACATGTTCCTCCAGCATGACAAAGGCTGAAAAGGAAACCCTGGCTTTGGCTGCAAAGCTTATGACTTTGGAGTGCGGCACACGCTTTTTAGCAGATTATTTAAATGGTGACACCTACTTCAGTGTAAGCCGTGAAGCCCATAACCTAGACAGGTGTCGTACACAATTTAAACTTGTTGCCGACATGGAAAAGAAAATGGACAAGATGAACGAGATAGTATTTAAATACGATTGCGGCACGGATGTATAATTTTATAACAATTAAAAAGCAGGGAATCAATCCCTGCTTTTTTGTTTATTATTTATGAAATAATTTGGGTGCCTTTTGAACACGCAAACGACTTGCTTCAGGCATATTGCTACCTAGTAGCGGTTGTAGATAATATTTAAATTCCGGTGTTACATGGTTGCCTGCTGCATTTATAAAATTATCAGGCATAAGTTTTGTTTTAGCAGCAATATCGCTTAAAGGACGTAAAACATAGTCTACAGAGTATAAGCCTGTTCTATTTATTGTAATGCTGCCGTCAACATTATGCCATATAGCAAATTGAGCAGCTTTTTCACCAACTTCACGGGCTTCCCTTTGGTCAACGTCGGATACGCAACCCATGAAAGACCTTTGCAAGTAGCCTAAAGTATCGCTACGTACACGGCTTAGACCTAATTTTTCTTTAATTTGATTGGCTAGGGCTTCGCCTAAAGCTCCTGTACCACTAAGTTGTACATTACCATGAGCATCCTTTTCCATATCCATAAGCCTTGCTAAAATCGGCACACCTTTTTCATCCTGTATACCTTCGGATACAGCTACTACACACCTGCCAAGCCTATCGTTAACTTCTTTAACATCGGCCAAGAATTTTTCCAAAATAAAGGGGCGCTCAGGTAAGTAAATTAGATGTGGGCCATCATCCGGATATTTTTGTGCCGCTGCTGAAGCTGCAGTTAAAAAGCCTGCATGTCTACCCATAATAACAGCTATATGTACACCCGGAAGAGCTCTGTTATCCAAGTTTAAGCCTATTAAGGATTGAGCAACAAAGCGCGCTGCTGAAGGATAGCCGGGAGTATGGTCATTAAACATAAGGTCATTATCTATAGTTTTGGGAATATGTATCGCCCTGAACTCATAGTTTGATTTTTCCGCTTGCTCATTAACAATACGTACGGTATCGGAAGAGTCATTACCGCCTATATAGAAGAAGTAACGAACATCGTGCATGCGGAACATGTTAAATATTTCCTGGCAATATTTTTCATCGGGCTTATCCCTTGTACTACCTAATGCTGATGATGGAGTTACAGCAACCCTTTCAAGGTTGTGTGTAGTTTCTTGAGTAAGGTCTAAAAAGTCCTCATTTATTATGCCGCTAACGCCATTTATAGCACCATACACCTTGGTAATTTGGCTAAATTTACGTGACTCAAGCACTACGCCAACTAATGATTGATTAATTACTGCAGTAGGGCCACCACCTTGTGCTACAACAACTTTACCTTTTAATTCCATATAATCCTCCTATAATTTAAATATTAGTATTATATACATCAATACTAATTTATATTATCAAAAATTTTTAACCAACACTGTTATTTTACAATAGAAGTTGATAAAGGTCAATTAGCTATTTGTTTTTTGATGGTTTGTAGAACTTCCTTTGATAATTCTTTTATAATAAATAAAAGTTTACCCTTTGGCAAACTTTCATTAATTTCATATTAAAATTTTTAAATCTTTATTCAATGCTTTGCTTTTTTAGCCTATTTTCCTTTATCATTTCAAGTATAGGCAACATAATTACAACAATTAATCCGAGTGCAAAGCCATTGTTAAACAAATTCATACCACCATGCATAAAAATGGTGTTTTTTGTTAATGTCAGATGTAAAAATCCGGCCACTACTCCTGCTAAAAGGCCAAATTCTCCGGTTATAGGGGCAACGGCTGTAGCAAATAGTGCCGCTACAATAACTGAGCTGCTTGATAATGGAGTATTTGTTGCAAGCCCTGCTAATGCAACCCCCAGCATTATGGGCAAAATATTCCTTGCATTTTTACCATAGGCCGCAAAGCCCACAACTGAATACATTCCTGCTATTGCAGCACCGTTTAAGTACCCGCCCAAACCCAAAACAAATAGTACACATATAAGGCCTAAAAGCCCCATGTTAACAAAGGAGCTGGCAAACCCCTCAATTTTTGTGAAATCCGTATCAGGTATTCCGGAATATTTTTGAAGCTTTAAGTTGTTTTTTAAGGCATCCTTATCAATAATTAGCCCTACAACAATAAAATATATACAACTAACAACTAAGAAGCCTACTATTATCGGTATGTTTGCTTGGCACATAAGACTTATTGGCTCAACAATTATATTAAAACTTTTTAAAAAGCTGTTTATAAATGTACCTATAATGCCTATTGCAAAGCCTGTATTATAAAGATTATAACCCTTATGAAATTTTTTTGTATTAGCCGAAAATGGAGGTAAAATAAAACCTATTAATAAGCCTACAATAAAACCTAAAGGAATTGAAACATATATTGGAAAGTAGCCTTTAAAACTAATTTGGCTTACTACAGGGGATATGCCCACACTAAACATAGCTAAAATTAACAAGTTTTTAAAGGGCACTTTTTTTGTTTTAGCATAAAGCATTACCCCTAAAAATATCGGTAAACTGCTATATACCGTTACCCCTAAAAATGAGAAGCCTACTACTGTAAAAAAGCCGGCGATGTAAAAACCGCCTATTTCGCTTTTTAATCTACTTGCTATGAGCAAGCAAATCGTTCCGTTTAAAGCTGCGTTTAACATGGCTGAGCCTACACTGCCCCATTCTAAAAAATCGGTAAACAGCAATGTGGGTGAAAGGTTTATTTTTATATAATTTTTAAATATAGACATAAAGCCATACTCAAAAAAGCCCGTATATAAAACACCCAAGTATAATAAAAAGGGGACAAAAAACAAAATATTAAAAACTTTTTTATTGTCTATCTTTTTAATAGCTTCCATAATACACCTACCATAAATTATAATACATACATTAGTATACCGTTGAAAAGCTTTTATTACAACATTTATTACAATTAATGGTTTAAAAATACAAAGTTTAAATTTTTTGAAAGAAAAACAGATGCTTAGCATCTGTTTTTTATTACTCCATGTTTAAAATATCCGCTCTAATTTGTTGCATTGTAAGATCCATATTGGCAATTTGTTCGGCGCAATAACTTAACCTTTCATAAATTTCTGTTTTATTTATACTCTTTTTATAGTGCATTCTGTGTTCTAAACTTGCCCAAAAATTCATAGCAATTGTTCTAAACTGAATTTCTACCGGTACCATAATTTTGCTTTTAGAAAGGAATACAGGCACTTCCGCTATAACATGCAAGCTTCTATATCCGTTTGGTTTTGGATTTTTTATATAGTCCTTAACAATAATAGTATCTACATCATCTTGCTTAACAAGGGCCTCCGCCACCTTGTATACATCCTCGGGAAACGGGCACACAACACGAATACCTGCAATATCCAATATATTTTTCTTGATATCCTCAATAGTGAATGTTGTAAAACCCCTCGTTTGCAATTTTTTAATTATGCTCCTGGGTTGTTTTAAGCGAGATTTTATACTGTCTATAGGGTTTTGATCACCTTTAAAAGCAAGCTCTTTATTAAGTACGTTTAACTTTGTTTCAATTTCCAAAAGGGCACAGTCATATTGATTAAGTAGCTCAAGAAATGGTTTTGAATGCTCAAAAATCAATTCCATGTCTGTTTCGTTTACTGAATATTTTATGTTTTCATTGTTGTTTGTAAAATTGTTCAATTAAAATTTCCCTCCTTAGCCATTAATGCTTTGACCGAGATTATTTAATTACAACATTTTGAAGGCTTAATAAATCATTATATTTTAGAAAAATTGCATAAATTTAAAACCCAGCATGATAAACTCAAGTTTTTTAATAGTTTATATATTAATATTTTATTATATTAGCTATATATAGTCAAGTTTTTTGTTTATTATGGAGAAAAAACACCCTTTTTACAGGGTGTTTAAGGCTTCTATGCCGAAGTTTTAAATTTTTTTAGCTGAGCCAGTCTATCATAATAATCCGGCATAACTTTTGTTAAAAGCATATAAAAGGCTTTACCATGCCCATTGTTTAACAGGTGACAAACCTCATGTGCAACTATACACTCTATACACTGTAGGGGAGCATGTATTAAGTATTGATTTATAATAATTTTACCCTTATTAAAATAACACTTTCCCCAATAGCTGTTAACTTTTTTTATTTGCAAAGTTGGCATCGGTATTTGGGCAGCATCAAAGAACAAATGATAATATTTTTGCAAAAGCTCTAAAAATACATTGTTGGCTATTTGCTTAAAATATTGGTTAATCATGTTTTTTATAACGGTTTTATTTTTAGGCTTGTCCGTATAAAGATAAATATGGTTTTCATCGGCTTGTACCATATTTTTATCAGATTGAATTATTTTTAGGCTAATTTTTTTACCAAGAAGGTAAAAACTATCACCTTCGCTGCAATTAGTATAATTGTCATAAGTTTTGCGCTTGTTGTTTAATAAGGCTTTTTTGGTTTCTAATATATAATCGCCATACTTTAAAACAAAGCTGTCAATAGATTGTAATGATTCTCCATTATTTATTGAAACCAATACATCAAGACTTTTTCTATCAACCCGAACTCTATTATATTTAGAATTTGTGTATTTATATGTATAGCCTATGGTTTCGCCTTTGTATTGTACTTCTCGGTACATACTGCCACCCGCTGCCTTATTATTTTTCAATTAACCACATATATTGATAAGGCTTAAGCATTATGCCGTTCTCCACTTGATAGGCTGTATTGGTAAAAGCATCTTCATAGTTACCGCTTATTAAAGGCAAGTATGCGCCTTGAGGTTCATAGTGAAAATTAAATAGGCATATAAGCTTTTTACCCTCAAATTCTCTAATAAGGGCAAGTACACGGTCATTACGAGTATCCCAGGTTGTAACATCCGCCTCCCCGTTAAAGCATGGGTTTGCTGACCTTAATTCCTTTAGTTTCTTTAAGTTTTTCCATATTTTGTATTGCAGGGTATAGCTTCTATCCTTAAATCTGACCATTCCCCAATCAAATTTGGAGCGATGTATATTGCGGCTGTCATCACGCCTATCAGGGTCTTCAAGGAAGCTCCAATCGTTAAGTTGAGCAATTTCATCACCGCTGTTAAGCATAGGAAGGCCTTTTATGCTCATCATAGCAGCATGCATAAGCAACATTCTTTTTATAGCCAACTCAAGATCATTGTCGTTTTGAGCGGCCTCTATACCGCAAAGGCTGGCACATGTGCCACATGTACGAGCATCGAGAGTAACAGGATCATAATTATAAAGCATACCCCTTGCATAGCTGCCGGGAAACTTGCCCTCATAAAATCGATATAAAAATATTTTATGTTGTAGAGGGTCTATTCCGAAACGTCTTTCATCCGCCTCATCCAAGCCCCAGCCAATATCATCATGGCAACGCAAATAGTTTACAAAGCTGCAGTGCTTAGGCAACGCATTTATGGTGTTTAATTGTTCTTTCAAAAGCCTTACATCCTGTGAAGCCAAGGAACTCCAAAGGTTAACCATGCTTGAAACATTATAAAGCAAATGACAGCCCGGTTGCTCAGGCGTGCCAAAATAAGGCGCTAACTCATGGGGTGCCATAACAACCTCGCCTTTTATAATGGATGAAGGGCATATACAATCCATCATTATTCGCACTAGGCGAACTATTGTATGCACCTTGGGATGATTGCGGCAGCTTGTGCCCAGTTCTTTCCAAATATAGGGCACGGCATCTATACGCAAAACTTCAACGCCCATATTACATAAATTGAGCATTGCCATGGACATTTCCCTGAAAACTTCAGGATTCCAATAGTTTAAATCCCACTGAAAAGGATAAAATGTTGTCATAACCCAACGCTGCATATCATCACAATATGTAAAGTTACCCGGAGCGGTTGCCGGAAACACTTGAGGCATTGTTTGTTCATACCAGCGGGGAATATTATAATCCTCAAAGGTATGGTAATAATTCATATAATAAGGGTCCCCCTGCCTAGCCTTAACAGCCCACTCATGGCTTGAGGCGGTATGGTTCATAACAAAGTCCAAACAAAGACTGATGCCCGCCTCCCTCAACTTTTCCGTAAGTTTTAAAAGATCTTCATTTGTACCGAATTTAGGGTCAACGGTACCGAAATCCTCAACGGCATAACCTCCGTCATTTTGTGGATGAGGCATTTTAAGCAAAGGCATAAGGTGTAAATACTTTATGCCCAGCTCTTTAAGATAGGGTATTTTTTCAATGAGGCCATTTAAATCATCGGCAAAAAGATCGGTATATAAGGTTATTCCCAACATGTCTGAACCCTTATACCAGTTGGGGTTTTGTTCTCTTAAGGTATCCAAAGCCTTAAGTTCTTCGGATCTTTTTGTATACATGGTCTCCATTTCATCAATAAGTTTATCTAAGGAAGCTCTATTGTTATAGAGCTCCATATAAAGCCATTCAAACTCGTTTTTATATTTTTCAAAGCGGCTTGCAAAATTACTCATTTTTGCCTCCAAAATTAATACTTAATATTCAAAAACTTGTTCATCACGAATAAGTTTGTTTTCGTCTTTAATTTTAATATATATATCCTCTGAGTTGCTTAGGTTTTTAATGCTTATTTGTTTATGGTCAACATTAATGTTAAGCCTTTGCCCCTTCCAATATATGCTGAATGCAATATTATCCCAATGTTCAGGCAGATTGGGCCTTATATAAAGCTCGCCATCAATAAGCCTTAAGCCTGCAAAACCGTATATTACCGTTTGCCATATTCCTCCAATAGATGCACTGTGTATGCCTGCATCACTTGTTTTCATGTTGGGGCCCGCATCAATTTCGGCTGCCTGAGTAAACAAACTATAAGCCAGATCCTTATTGTCCATATCGCTTGCAAGTATTGCATGGGTGGATAACGACAAGGATGAATCATGCAATGTAAGGGGTTCGTAATAATTCCAGCTGGCTTTTTTTACGCTTAGAGGGAACAGGTTTTCCATAAGCAGGAACAACACCATTACATCCGCCTGTTTGGATACTTGTATTTTGTTTAATTGCTCAAGGGAATAATCTTTAAATATTGTAGCAACGTTCTTTTGGTTTTTATACTTTGTAAGGTCTATGCGTGGATAAGTTAAATAAGTATTATCTTGAGGTAAAACATCATCCTCATTAGGTACGGGTAAATGTATTAACGGTATTTTTTGAGCCCATGAGTTTATATAGTAGTAAAGGTCAAACTGTTTGTTCAGCCTGTCAAAAAGCTCTGTGCCCCTTAGCTTTTTAAAGTACTCTACAGCAAGTTCCATATTCCACTTAGCCATGTAGTTTGTAAAGGCGTTGTCATCAACATGTTCTTTATACTCGTCAGGGCCAATAACATTATTAATATGATACTGCCCCGTTTCATCACTCCACTCAAGGCGGCTATCCCAGAATATGGCCGTGTCAAACACCATTTCATAACCATATTTTTGCATAAAGTCTTCATCGCCGGTAGCCTTATAGTATTCCCAAACTCCATATATAACATCGGCTGTAACGTGTATTTCTATAAAGCCCGTCCATATTTTTTGCGGCTTGCCTGTAATAATATCGGCATCGCCCCAAACCGGAGTAACTTCACCATCATCAATTCCAGCAGACTCCCAAGGATACTGAGCGCCTTTATAACCGCCGGCTGCTGCTTTTGCCCTTGCACCGCTCAGGCTTAAATAGCGATATTCAAGCAAAGAGCGTGCAATATGTGGTGCCGTATAAATAAAATAGGGCAGTATAAAAATTTCCGTATCCCAGAATGTATGGCCTTTATAACCTTCGCCCGACAAACCCTTTGCACCGATATTCATGCGATTATCCACAGGGCACATTACATGCAGGTGGTATTGGGCAAAGCGTAAAGCAAGTTGATCAAAACTGTTGTTCGAACTTATTTCTACAGAGTTTTCATTCCAAACTAAAGCTTCCCAAGCCTTTGTAGAGTTGGCTAAAAGCTCATTATAAGTATTTTTAGATATTTGTTTTATGTAGTCTAATGAATAATTTTTAATTTCAGCCAAATCTTTACTCAAAAGTTCCCTGTCTATGGATGTGTGTATAGTAGATATGCTTTCACAAACAAGGTTTTCATCATTTTGCAGCTCAAAAAAATATTCCATAAATATTCGTCTGCGCTCCATATTTATTGCACCCTTTACATCAACAGCATTGCCGTTTATGAAAAAATTATCAATGGTATTTATTACAACATCATAAGCTGTTTGGGTGGTTTTTTGGCAATATTGCATGTAGCGCCCTTCATAAAGGCGTTTATCCCCCTCTGTCATATGCATGGCACCGGTATTTGTAACTTGACCGTTTATACCGCTTATCAACTTTATTGTAGCCGGTTTATCAGTACTAATACTTATTTTTTGAGCAATAATATGTTTTTGATCCATTGAAACAAAGCGGTTAAACTTTAGATCAACAGCCACCCCGTCAGGGCTTATCCATTTTACTGTACGTTCCGTTTCGCCATTTTTTAAATATATTTGCCTGTAATAATGTTGATTAGTACCTGTAAGCAAGCTAAAAACATGGCCGTTTACACTTATTGTAAAACTGCAAGGATCGGCAATATTGGGCAGCTCTGTAACCTCATTAGGAGTACACTTATTAAATGTACCTGATACAAATAAGCCTACTTTTTTACCTACATAATCCTCTTCCAAGGCATTGCGCAAGCCCATATAGCCATTACCCTGGCTCATTATAGCTTCACATTTGCCTTGAAATTGTTGCGCAAAGGCTGTTTCAGCAATTATCCATTCATTAGCCCTGCTATAATCCATATTTGTCATAGAATCCTCCCATGTTTTAACAAGTATTTTTTATATAATAAGCCTATTTGGCTATAAGTTCAAAAACGTTTTAGAAATTTACTAAATTATAACAAAAGCCTTGCAAATATACAAGGCTTATGCTGTGCACCTAAAAATTAGACTATGGGGCACAACTATACGTTCTTTTTTTGCATCGGGTTCAAGGAGTTGTTTATTAACACTTTTTCCCGCCTCAAAACCCATATCATACGGATTTTGTTTTACTGTACTTATTCCGTTAAATAAGCATTGTGAAACAGGTATATCGTCAAAGCCAAAAACAAGTATATCACTACCAACTTTAAAGCCTAAATCATTGATAGCTTTGCATGTGCCTATGGCCATAAGGTCGCTGGCACAAAATATGGCATCTATTTCCGGATTATCATTTATTAAGTCTTTGGTGTTTTGATATGCTATAGACTCATCAAAATTACAATATTTAATATAGTTTTTATTTAAAGAAAATCCCGCATCCAATAATGCTTTTGCATAGCCCGAATAACGCTCTACGGATACATATGCATTTTTTGAGCCGTTAATCATAGCTATATTTTTACGCCCCTTGCTTATAAGATATTTTACAACATCATAAGCCGCAAGACTATTGTCTATATATATGCTGTTAGCCTTTACACCCTCAATTTCCATATCAATCATTGTTACGGGTATATCAATTTCTTTCATTTGCTTTACATATAGATCATCAACTCTGAAGCCCATCGTTACAAGGGCATCAACATTATTTTGTCGGCAAACTTCTATAATGCTTGATTCTTTTTGTTTGTTAAGAGAAGTAGCAAGTAAAATAAAAGAATGATCATTTTGAGTACAGCTGGCATATAATCCACTAAGTACACCGAATACGAAACCGCTCGGATCTTCCTTTTTAAAATCACTCATCATAAGGGCTACGGTTTTTTTGCGTATACCACCCATATAACGTGCATAACTGTTGGGCACATAGCCCATTTTTTTAGCTAATGCCTTTACTTTTTTTCTGGTTTTTGGCGATACATCGGGATAATCATTTAAGGCCTTTGATATTGTTGTAATTGAAACATTAGCAGCCTTAGCAACATCCCTGATGCCAACCCGTTTATTATTGTTCACTAAGCGCAACTCCCCCCGAATAATATGTTTATATGTATATTATACAATAAACATTTATAATAATACTTTACCATATATTAATTAATATTACAACTGAAAATTCTTCTTTAATAGGCTAATTTAGTGCTTTTGCAACTAAAAAAACAAGGTATTTAGCGAAAATAATCATTATGTTTTCGTAAATTAAGCATGGCTGTTTATTGTCACTTTATTTATTTGTTTTATAAATTACAAAGTAATTTTTACATTTAAAGTCTTGTTATAATATAAAACAAAGTATAAAATAAAAATGGCAATAAACTAAAACAGGTGAAATTATGAAAAATTTTATTAGTTTAATTTTAAGCTTAGCTATAGCCATTTGCCTTCTGCCCCTTGCAGCAAAGGCATGGGCTCCCGGAGGTTTTTATAATAGTATTGAAGAGCTTCCAAAAAGTATACAAGAAGATTTAAAGCGCAATTATGATGACGGTATTTTGGAAACTGAAATAAACAAGTTTAAAAGTGCATACTATTATGATAAAGAAAACGGTAAAAAAGACGTTTTTGTTACTCTAAGCAATGGTGAAGGAACAATAAACATAAACTATTACCTTATGGAAAATTTATATCCCTATACTACCATAACAACGGAACTGCCAAAAGGATATAGTATTTTAGACGACTTTGCCATAAGAGGCTATGATTATGAGGTGGATTATAATTTTGATTTTGACAATCAAATGACTCACCCTTCTTTATATGCAAGCGGAATAGCTTTCTATAATGACGGTATATTTGTAAAAATAAAAAACAATTTAAAGCGCATAACTATAGATGATAATAATAAAAAAACAATTTATGCCGGTTGCCTATATTTAAGCAATTATGCCTTTAAAAATGCAGATGATGAAGTGCCTAAAACTTTTAATGAGTTTATTAAGCGTATACATAGCGATGATTTAGCGGTTGTTAATAACCCGAACCCCAAAGACAGACTTAACCTGCGTACACAGCCCGATAAAAATGCCCCATATATTGCCAAATACTATAACGGCACAGTAGTTCAATGCTTTTATGAAGATGGAGATTGGGTAAAAGTACAAATTGGCGATAATATTGGCTATATGCTTAAAAAATATCTAAGCTATGAAACAAGCCCTATTGTAGTTGAAGATGCGTTCCCGCAACTAATGCCTAACTTTGCAAAATATAGTGAAATAAAGCTTTATAATAAAAACTTAAGTATATATAACACTATAACAGCAGATGATTATGATGATATGCCGTCTTTAATTTTAGGCCTGTTTGGTAGCGGTAAAGATACCTATTACCATATTGTGTTTGATAATGGAGAATGGGGCTTTATACAGGAAAAATATCTATGGGCAGGCAACGGTTAATTAAATAATAAAGGAGGATATTATGAAAAAATTATTGGCATTAATTTTATTAATAAGTTTTTGTATTTCCATAGCTTCAGCTAATGAGGAAGCACTCAAAGGCCTTGATGACTTGCCTGAAAACGTGGTTGCTTATTTAAATCAATATGAAAGTTTAGACATTAGTCAAAACGAGTTTAATACAGCATACTACTTTAACTACTTAGGCAAAACAAAGGTTTTGCTTGTAAGTTTTACAAAGGGTGAAGGTAGTTTAAACTATTATTTAAAATTGAATGCAGATGACCATGTAGAGCAGTGCATACCTATAAATTTACCTAAGGATTACTATATAAAAAAGCTCGAATTGCCAATAGACCACCAATATTTAACTATAACCAACGACAAAACAGAGTATATTTTAAGGGAAAACCCCAATGGTGATAAGCTATATGTAAGATCTGTTGAGTTTTTCGATAGCAAAATTTATGTGCCTTTGGAAATTGAAATAAACCGGCTTTCCGTTGTGGATAACGGGAAGCCCGAAACTTTTTATGGCGCAAGATTGGTTTTAGATAGCGACTCCTTTATAGATGCACCAAACAATATACCCACTAATATAGATGAGCTTATGACTATGAAAGATACATGCAATTTAGCTGTTGTTAATATGCCAAACCCGGAAAATTTGTTAAAGTTACATACAGAAGCTAATATTGATTCACCTTTTATTGCCGAATACTATAACGGCACAATTGTAAAACTCATTGATAACGATGGCGACTGGTTTAAAGTGCAAGTTACAGAAGGCATTGAAGGTTATATGCTTAAGGAATATTTGAGTTTTGATATTAGCCCTATTACTGTAGATATTGCTTTTCCGGAATTGGAACCCAAATTAAATTATGGTGAAAGAATACAGCTCTATGGTAAAAATATGAATTATACCATATTAAGAACAGATAATTTTTATTTTGATTACTGCTCAATAATAGGTCGCTTTAGTCTTGATAATAATACATATTACCATATTGTATTCGATAACGGTCTTATAGGTTTTATAAATGAAAACGACTTGGTAGAAAGCAACGGTTAGGAAAATATACAAAAAACACATATGATGTTTTAATTTTCCAACACCTATGATAAAAAAAGCATTTTAAATCTAATTTAAACCTGTAGATATAATATAACCAAAAAAAGCCTGCTAACGCAGGCTTTCTAATTCTAAAGTTTTTTATTGTAATATAGCTTTAAAGTTGCATTTAATACCGATATAAAAAGTACTGTTGCAAGTATAGTATAAAATACAGTCTTATTTAAAAACACAGCCACCAACATTGCTATAGCAAGCACAAATAATGTAATTATACTTGAAGTATGGCCTACTTTTGCCCCTATTTCCTTCGTACGCTCGTCAGTTTCTTCTATATACAGCTTTCTAAGGGCTTCCGGATTTTTTAAGGCTTTTATATATTTTATAATAAAAGCAACCGCTAAAGCCACTATGCCGGATATAAAACCGCTGGTAAAGCCCATAGGGTAACTTGCCTTGTCGCTATATACCATTAAAACTATAGCAACGGTTAAAAATACTACACAATATATTGTTGCCCACATAACTCTTTTTTGTACTTTAATTTTAAAATTATCCATAATCAAACCTCCACATCAGAAAAATCAAAAATGTCTTCTATTGTTGTGTTAAAATACTTGGCAATTTTATAGGCAAGTACAAGGGATGCCGTATACTTTTCAACCTCAATAGATGTTATTGTTTGGCGGGTAACGCCCACTGCATTGGCCAGCTCTTCCTGGCTTATTTTGTGTTGTTTTCTAAGCTCAGCAATTTTAGTTTTCAAAACATCACATCCTCATTATAATCAGATTTTTTGCATAGTTAACTTTGCAATTTTAGTATAGTATACTTTGCAAATAATGTCAAGCATGCTTTGCAAGTTTTTTTAATTTATTTTTTATTATTTGTTTTGATTTTGCTAAACCGGCTGTTTATATTTGTTATTCCCTAATTATTTATTTGTTTTATAATTAGTTACAGTATATTCACAAATAAATGAAAGAATTACCCTATAATAATCGTTATATTAATGTAGGGATATTAACAAAGCCCAAACACGGAGGTGAAATATATGAATTATATTAAACTAAACAAGGACATCAATGAAGTAAGCATCAACGGTAAAAATATAAGCCTTACTAACCAGGAAGCTGCTTTGTTAGAAGCCCTTATGGAAAACCCCGATACTACCCTTTCAAGGGATTCCCTTTTAAAGGATGTTTGGGGATACAAAAGTGCCGGCGTTACAAGAACTGTTGACGTTCATATACAACGCTTGCGCCGCAAAATAGGTACAGATATGATAGAAACCGTGCATAGATGTGGTTACAGGCTAAACCTTGACCCATCATAAAAATAGCCTTGTATTAAACAAAGCTATATATAAAATAAACCTTAGATAATATCTAAGGTTTATTTTTATTAAATTTGAGTATCTCCATTAAATGTAATAGTAATGCTGGTACCTTTATTAGGTGCACTTACCAAATCTATTTTGGCATTATGTAAAGCTGCGCCATTTTTTACTATAGACAGGCCTAAGCCTGTACCGCCTGTTGCCTTTGAATGGCTTTTATCCACACGATAAAACCTTTCAAATATGCGCTTGTGGTGTTTAGCCGGTATGCCTACACCGGTATCCTTTACGCTTACATTTACTTTATTGTCTTCTGTTTTTACATCAACGTAAACGCTACCGTTGGGCACATTATATTTTATTGCATTATCTATTAAGTTGGTAAACATTTCGCTTAAAGTCGGTCTCACTCCATATACATAGGCTGTTGAGCCATTTACGTTTAGTGTAACGTTTGATTCTTGGGCAATATCCTTAAATCTGTTAACAATGTCCGTACATAGTGTATAAACATCAACTTCTTCACGAACTAAATCCTTTTCTCCCTCATCAAGGCGAGATAGGCGCATAATATCTTCAATTAATACAACAAGACGTTTTGCTTCATTGTGTATGCGGCCGGCAAACTCGGGAATATCCTTATTTTTAGCAAGACCGTTTTCTATGATTTCTGCATAACCCGATATTGTTGTAAGGGGGGTTTTTAGCTCGTGGCTCACGTTTGATGAAAACTCACGCCTTGCTTTTTCAAGGCTATGTTCCTCACTTATATCTACTAAAAGCAAAACATAGCCTGTTACTTTGTTTTTAGTTTTAACAGGGCTTGCATGACAAGAGATAAATTTACCTTCCAATTCTATTACAAAATTAATCGCTTCTTTAGTACTTTCCAATTTTTTCATAGAATCAAGGAAATCCCTATTTCGGCAGACAACAAAAACATGTTGCCCTTCCTTAACATTGTTATCAAAGTAAAGTAGGTTTTCAACGCTGCTGTTGAAGCTTACAATATGCATTTTTTCATTAAGAAGTATGAGCCCTTCACGCATATTTTGAACAATTTCTTCAAATTGCTTGCTACGAATTGCAGATTCATCATTTTTTTGTTCCAATGCATGTTTTTGACTCGAAATTTTTTGCCAAAAAGGTGCGAGTTCATTATAGCCTTCAATAGGCTTATCAAAGTTGCCTTCCAATTTATTAAGAGGTTTTATAATATAATTTGCAATGGCACCTGCTACAAGGGCACACAAAATGATTACTCCAAAGGCTAAAAATACCAGTTGAATAATTGAATCACTTAATACTCCTTTAAGAGATCTCATTTTATAACTTAAACGAAGTATATCACCGTTTTTTAACTTTATTGCGTGATATATCAACTCTTCACCCATGGTTTGGGAAAGCCTTCTTGCTTTACCTTCACCCTTTTCAAGGGCCTCTTTAAATTCTTCCCTATCACTATGGTTTGTTAAGGTGGATACATCCTTAACATCAGAATCGTATATCACATTACCCTGCGGGTCAATGTACGAAACTCTGTAATAAGAGTAATATTTATTGCTTAGTTCCTCAATAATGTCTTCGCGGCCATCATCAACAAGGGATATTGACTTGGCCGCTTTAGCAATTTGGTTGTTTTGATACCTTAAGTTGGCATCTTGCATAGATTTTACACATATACTAATTACTGTTGGTACAAGTATTAAGCATAATAACACAATGGATAAAAAAACTCTTTTTTTCATTTATTGCTTTACCTCTAACCTGTATCCTATACCTCGTACAGTTTGAATAAGGTCAGCACTTTCTCCCATTTTTTGGCGCAAAGTTTGAATATGAACATCTACAGTACGTGTGGAGCCGGCAAAGGAGAACCCCCATACAGCATCTAAAAGCATTTCACGGCTACAAACAATGCCCTCATTTAACATGAGGAAGTGTAAAAGATCATACTCCTTTGGGGTAAGTATAAGTTCTTCATTTCCCAAATGTGCTGTATGGCGTTTTAGATCCATAACCAGGTCATCAACTTTGATTTTTTGTTTATCCTTTTTCGTATCCTTTTTAGTGCGCCTAATAAGAGCTTTTATACGGCTTAAAAGCTCCATAACACCAAAGGGTTTAACAAGGTAGTCATCTGCCCCTTCATCAAGGCCTTTAACCTTATCGTATTCCATACCCTTTGCAGATAAAAGAATAACCGGTATTTCCCTTGTAGCCTCATCAGCTTTAAGGCCTTTCAGTATTTTGAAACCGTCATCGCCGGGCAGCATAATATCTAAAAGGATAATATCCGGGCGTTTTTTTACACATTTGGCATGGAATCCTGTTCCATCTTCAAAACCCTTTACATCAAAGCCATCATGTTTTAGTGTATAAAGGACCAACTCTCTAATACTTGCATCATCTTCGACATAGTATACGAGCATTTAATAATCTCCTTTATATATGCCTGTAACGGCATATTCAACCCATTCCCCAATATTAACGGCATGGTCGCCTATACGTTCAAAGTATTTTGCTATCATAAGTTTATCTAAAACTTGTGATACGCCTTCCGTCTCTTTTTTAATTTCCTTTGTAAGTTCCTTTTTTATATCAAGCAATAAATCATCAACAATGTCATCATAGGCAATAACAGCACGGGCAGCCTCTACATCTTTGTTAACATAAGCATCTATGCTATCATGTACCATTTTCTTTGTTTCGGCAGCCATTTGTTTAATTTGATTGCTAACAGTGTATTTCTTTTTGCTGATATAAACAACAATTTCGCTAATATCAGCCGCCATATCACCTATGCGCTCAATATCATAAACCATTTTAAGGGCAGAAGAAATAAACCTGAAGTCGCTGGCAACGGGTTGTTGTTGTAAAACCAAATCCAAACATTTGGATTCTATCACTCTACTATAGTGATTTATTTGCCCATCACCTTTAATTGTTTTTTTAGCTAAATCAACATCATGATCGTTAAGGGCTTTTATTGCGTTATCAATAGCCTCTTCTGTCAAAGCTCCCATCTCGATAAGCAATTTATTAAGCTCATCAAGCTGCTGTGTAAAATGAACTCTCATCAACCGAACCTCCCTGTAATATAGTTTTCTGTACGTTTATCCTTAGGTGTAGTAAACAATTCTTTTGTTTTACCGATTTCTATTATTTCTCCAAGTAGGAAAAATGCTGTGTCGTCGGATATACGCAAAGCTTGTTGCATGTTGTGTGTTACCATACATATAGTATAATTCTTTTTAAGCTCAATTACAAGGTCTTCTATTTTTGATGTTGATAAGGGGTCAAGGGCTGAAGTTGCCTCATCCATAAGCAATACATCCGGTTCAACAGCCAATGCACGGGCTATGCAAAGCCTTTGTTGTTGACCACCGGAAAGACCAAGGGCATTTTTATGCAATCTATCTTTAAGTTCATCCCATATTGCTGCATTTCTTAGAGATTTTTCAACTATATTATTAAGCTCGCTACGGTTATGTACCCCATGAGTACGTGGTCCATAGGCAACGTTATCAAAAACACTCATAGGGAAGGGGTTGGGCTTTTGGAATACCATACCTACACGTTTGCGAAGATTGTTTACATCTGTTTGAGGTGAATATATGTTTTGGCCATCCAAATGAATTTCTCCTGTAATTGTACAACCTTCTACAAGATCGTTCATACGGTTCAAAGAGCGTAACAGCGTAGACTTTCCACAACCGGACGGCCCTATAAATGACATTATCCTGTTTTCTGTTATTTCTATATTAACGTTTTTTAATGCTTGAAATTTATCATAAAATAAATCTACATTTTTACATTCCATTTTTATTTTTTGGGATGTTTGTGTGTTTTCATTCTGGGGGATATTAGTGTTTGTTTCCATCACTTGCTCTCCTTGTCTTTACTTTTTGTAAGCTTACCTGCCACAACTGCTGATAGGCCATTTAATAAAACTACTATTACCAATAATACAACGGCTGTAGCCTGTGCTTTAGGTATATGCAAACCCTCATTTGATAAAGCATACATGTGTACCGATAAAGTTCTACCGGACTTGGTAATATCCGCTGCTATAGCTGCTACTGAGCCTGCTGTAAATAATAACGCAACGGTTTCGCCAACTATTCTACCTGTACCAAGCAATATACCCGAAAGTATGCCCGGCATTGCAGAGGGAATAATAATTTTTGATACAGTACGCAATTTGCCGGCACCTAGTCCATAACTACCTTCCTTGTAGCCTATGGGAACCATAAGCAAGGCTTCCTCCGTGGTACGCATAATAATCGGCAATATCATTATAGCAAGGGTTAAAGCACCGGATATAATCGATAATCCAAAACCACAGAACCTAACAAAGAACAATGAGCCAAATAAGCCATATACTATTGAAGGTATGCCGGATAATGTTTCAGTAGTTAGCCTAACAACTTTAACAAGAGGATTTCCCGTTTTAGCATACTCACAAAGGTAAACCGCCGAGCCAACTCCCAGGGGAACAGCAACAATCAATGACAAAAGCACTACAATAACTGTGTTTATTATTGCCGGCATCATAGAGCCGTTATCGCTGTTATATTCCCATGCAAATATATCTGCACTTAAGTTAGGTATGCCCGTAATTAATATATAACCTATAATACTTACAATAACAAGTATTGTTAAGGCTATACCCAAAAATGTAAAAATTCTATATAAGATTGTAGAAATAGAAAGATCTCGCTTATTTAACGGTTTATTTTTCATCAAACTTGCATCCTCCTTTTAATTGCTGAGAAGGTGAGGTTTATAATCAATATAAACACAAACAGCACAACCCCTGTAGCAATCAGAGCATCTCTGTGCAAATCCGCAGCATAGCCCATTTCCAAAACTATGTTGGCTGTAAGGGTTCTTATACCTTTTAACAAACCCTTAGGCATGCGCGGCTGATTACCTGCAACCCATATAACTGCTAAAGTTTCACCGATTGCACGACCTATACCTAAAACAATACCTGCCATAACGCCGCTTCTTGCGGCCGGAAGCATTACAGTATAGGTTGTTCTTTCATGGGTAGCGCCTAAAGCACGTGCGCCTTCATAATAACTTTCCGGAACAGCACGCATAGAGCTTTCACTAACTTCTATAATTGTAGGCAATATCATCATACCTAACAAGATTGAGGCGGTTAAAATGTTTTTACCATTGGATCCGGTTAAATCCCCCATCAAAGGTACTAATAAAGACAAGCCAAAAAATCCAAAAACAACTGAAGGTATACCTGCTAACAAGCTAATCAAAGGCTTTAAAAACCTATGTATGGATTTAGGGCAAAATTTTGCCATAAAAACTGCAGCTAATACTCCCACAGGTACGCCTACCACTATAGCGCCGAATGTTACAAGTATACTACCGACAATCATGGGTAATATACCATAAATATCATTGCCAGGCCTCCAGGTTGTGCCTGTTAAAAATTTCCACAAACCTATTTCACCTATAGCCTTTGAGCCATTTGTAAATAAAAATATACAAATTAAAGCAACAGCTGCTATTGATGCACAAGCCGCTATTAAAAATAGTGTTTGCCATATCTGTTCTTTATAACTTTTCATCCTTACTCCTTAACATAAGTAAAATCAAGTACTATTAAGTCAATATCCCCCATCAAACTTGTGGGGGATATTGTTTTGATTTGATAATTCTATAGGGTTATTAGTTTGCTAATTCGCCCCAGCTTGTTATTTCGCCAACATAAATTTGCCTTACTTGCTCAACTGTTAAGTCGTCGCAAGTGTTTTCCAAGTTAACTATTAAAGCGATACCATCGTTTGCAATTACTAAGGGTGTAACACCTTTTTCAAGTTCGCTATCCTTAAGTGCACGAGATGCCATACCTATATCCAAAACGCCGTCAATTGCACTTGTAACGCCTGTAGAAGAGTCTGAAAGTTGAATTTCGATTTCTACTTTGTCGTTTATAGCTTTGTATGCTTCAGCCAATTTTTCCATAACGGGTGTAACTGATGAAGATCCACCAACAACTATTTTGCCTTCAGCGCCTTCCATTGTTTCATAAGCGGGTTTGTCACCAACTGCGATGTAGCCGGCTTCTTCAACAACTTTTTGACCTTGATCGGAAAGGATGAATTTTACAAAGTCTTGTACAACAACGCTTTTTTCTTCAACTGAACCTAAGAAAGCTAAGTTGAAAGGACGGAAAATTGGATATGTACCAGCAACTACGTTTTCAGCTGTAGGTTCTGCGCCTTCGATTTTAACGCCTTTAACTGTGTCGTTCAATGAACCCATTGAAATGTAACCGATTGCTTGAACGTCAGCAGCAACTGATGTTAAAACTGTTGATGTGCCGTTAACGATTTCAGCATCCAATGTTGTGTGGTCAACTTTGTTGCCATCTGCATCTTTTGCTTCAACGCCTGTTAATTCTACGAATGCACCCCTTGTGCCTGAACCATCTTCACGGGATATTACTGTAATATCACCAGCGGCATCAAATGCCAAAGCACTAACAGCTGTTATTATCATCATAACTGAAAGTACAACACTCAAAATTTTCTTCATAATATAAATTACCTCCTAATAAATTTGCTTATTTTTATTTGCTTTTTTAAGCAACTTAATAATAACAAAGCTATGTATTAATAAAATAAACAAATTATCAAGAATATGTAAATGTTATAAACTGGCAACAATGCTTATAGCTTGCATTATAAGTAAAACTGCTTTAAAATATAGCTGTTGTTTTATTAAGGAATAATTTCTACATATTTTACATTGAAAATTAATAAAGGAGTTAATATGGAATTGCTCTATACTCTCGAGAGCCTTAGAAACGGCCTATTTGATAAGTTTTTTACTTATATTACAATATTGGGCGAAGAAGGCGCATTATTATTAGTTGTAATGCTTGTATATTGGTGTATTAATAAAAAGCAAGGCCTTTATATACTCTATTTGGGTTTATTAAACAGCGGTATAAATGCATGCTTAAAATTGGTTTTTAGAATACCGAGGCCTTGGGTTAAGGATTCTGATTTTACAATAGTAGAAGCCGCCAGAGGTGAAGCCACGGGTTATTCTTTCCCCAGCGGACATACACAAAATGCTGCAGCTTATCTTGGCGGTATAGCCCGCTTAAGTAAAAACAAAATTTTAAAAGCCTTTATAATTATGCTTATATTGCTAGTAGCTTTATCAAGAATGTATTTGGGGGTACATACACCTGTTGATGTGGGTGTTTCCCTTGTAATAGGCCTGCTTTTTGTTTTTATAGCTTATCCTTTTTTTAACCAAAGAGAAGATAAAATTCATTGGGCCTTTGCATTTTTAATTTTTATACTATTATTGTCGGTACTTTTTATTGAATTTTACCACTTTCCTCAAGATGTAGATTTGGCAAATTTAAGCAATGGTAAAAAGAATATTTACCTTACGTTAGGCGCCTCATTAGGTATGGTGCTTACTTATTATATAGATAAGCGATATATTAAATTTGATACAAAGGCTGTATGGTGGGTACAAATGATAAAACTTGTTGTTGGTATAGCTTTGGTAATGGGTTTTAGGATATTTTCAAAAGAGCCTTTGCTAAAACTATGCAATGGCAGCGAAATAGCCAACGGCATAAGATATTTCAGCATGATGATAATCGCAGGCATATTATGGCCCCTAAGCTTTAAATGGCTAAATAAATTATCCAATAAAAATAATTAAGCTATGATTCACCAAATGAAATTGTTATCCAAGCCTTTTGATATGATAGCAAAGGGCGATAAAACCATAGAGCTGAGGCTTTATGATGAAAAGCGCCGCCAAATAAAAGTTGGCGATACTATTTGCTTTACAAAAACTGACGATATTAATAAAAAACTTTTTGTTAGTGTTGTTGCTTTGCATAAATTCAACAGTTTTAAAGAGTTATATAAAAGCTTGCCATTGCTAAAATGTGGTTACACAATGCTCGATGTAGCAAACGCTAAAGCTGAAGACATGAACATTATTTATAGTTTAGAAAAACAAGATCAATATGGAGTTTTGGGTATAGAATTAAGATTGATGTGAAAAAGGTCGGAGAAATTCTCCGACCTTTTGTTTTATTTTTTTTACAAGTATTTTTCCTTTGGTATGGCTTTTTCTTCCAAGCGTTTTTGAGTATATTCGCCTATTATTCGATATAAAACCGACACAAGAGGTATAAAGAACAACATGCCAATTACACCAAACAAAGCTTGACCTACTACAATTGCAAACAGCACCCATAATGAGGATAGACCTATAGCGTTGCCAACAACCCTTGGATATATTAGGTTGCCTTCAATTTGTTGAACTATTAAAAACATTAGAACAAATTTGAAGGCCTCTGCCGGACTGATTGTAAGCATTAGTATTGCCCCTAAAATACAGCCTATCCATGCACCTATCATGGGTATAAGGGCTGTTACACCTATAATAATACTTATAAGCAAAGCATATTGCATGCCGATTATACTCATTACTATAAAGAATATAACACCCAATATTACAGCTTCCGTTACTTGCCCTATAACAAAGGAGTAATAGGTTTTATAGGATATTTTGAATATACGGGAAATTTCATCTGCAGTACTGACTTTAACCGTACTATACAAAAGTTTTTTTGCCTGAACACAAAGTTTTTCTTTCCCAAACAATATATATACGGCAAACATAACCATAAAAAAGAAACTGAGTATACTGTTATAAACCACACCCAATATGGAGCCGGAGGCTATTAGACCTTTAAGTATCATATCCCCAATGGATAAAGCCCTTTGTTGAAGCTCAGCAGCAGTTAGAGGTTTCATATTTGTATTTATAAAGTTGCTTATATCTATTTCGTTTTGCTCTAAAAGGTCAACTAAGGCTTCCAATGCTTTTGGTAAGGCGGATAAAATAAGCTCTATAGTTTTAGCAAGTTCGGGTACAAGCTGTACCATAATAAAATATATCAGTAACATTACAAGAATAATAACCAGTACAAACGCTAAGGTTCTTTTAAACTTTTTTAGTGCGGGTTTTTTATCCATAAATTTTAAAAGTTTATTTTCAAAAAACTTCATAGGTACATTCAATATAAAAGCAATTGCTGCACCTGTAATTAAAGGCATAATTATAGCTAATGCCTGTTTTATAATATTAGTGGTATGTTGAAAATTTATTATAGCA
>JAAZPT010000151.1 GCA_012797085.1 Christensenellaceae bacterium
AAAAATAATCAAAATACAAAAAGCAGAGTAATTTTTATATATTATCTGCTTTTTAATATTAACTTGATTTTTTATATAACATATTGTATTATTCTTTTGTTATATTAATAACTATCATTTTAGAATAGGATAAATTAATTCATGAAACCTTCAATTATAAAACAAAAAAATCGTTCTAAAATTGCTATGTATATCATTAATAGTAGTTGTGTTTCAAGACAGGAGATAGCAAACTCTTTGGGTTTTAGTATGCCTACTGTTTTTCAAAATGTTAATGAGCTGATTGATTCTGGTTTAGTATATGAAAAAGGTGAATATGGTTCTACTGGTGGAAGAAAAGCGAAAATCCTTTCAATTAAAGAAGGAGTAAAATATACTATGGGTGTTGAAATTACTCCTCATCATATAAGAATGGTTTTATTGGATTTAAGCCGTAAGTTATTGGATTTTGAGCAAAAAAGGTTTGTCTATGAAAATAATTCATCCTATTACTTGGAATTAAGTAAAATCATTGATATCTTTATAAAAAAGAACGGATTAATAGATAATAGATTGCAAGATTTAATTGGAATAGGAATTGCTTTACCAGGGATAATTGACCAATCACGGCAGATTTTATTAAAATCTCATGCATTAGGCGTCGAAAATATACCCTTATGGCAGTTTAGCTACAACCTAAAACATAAAGTTGTTTTTGGTAATGATGCAAATTTTGCTGCTCATACAGAGGTTATAGATAAAAACAAAAATACAATTTATCTTTCTCTAAATGATACAGTTGGAGGTGCTATTTATCAAAATGGCGACATTTATCTTGGTGATACTTTTAAAAGCGGTGAAATTGGACATATGATATTGGTTCCTGGCGGAAAAAAATGTTATTGTGGCAAACATGGTTGTTTCGATGCTTATTGTTCAGCTAAGGTACTTCACAAAAATAAAGAAGATATGAGTCTTCATTCTTTCTTTAAAAACTTAGAAAATAATGATTTTCAAAGCATTCAGGAATGGGATACCTACTTAGATTATCTAGCTATTATTGTTTCTAATTTACGAATGGCTTTTGATTGCGACATTATTTTAGGAGGGCATGTAGGAGGTTATATGGAAGATTATTTTCATAAGTTTAGTAATAAAATTCAAAAATATAATAATTTTGATATAGATGTATCATATATTAAATTAGGTAAATATAAACAGGAATGTGCCGCCATAGGAGCAGCTAGGATTATAGCAGAAAATTTTATTGAAAATTTAATATAATTATTAAAAGAATCCTACTTTTCGAATTTTTTATAATACTATCATTATAGCAATAACAAAACCGCCAATAAAATTGGCGGTTTTGTTATTGCTTAGTAAATACGAACCTCAAATATCTTAGCATCTAAATCTCCATTTGTGCTCTTAACCTGTATTTCTATACGATCAGCAACAACTTCTGATTCTATATCTAATATGTTTTGACGCTGATAATTATCTCTAATGTTTTTTATCCAAACTTGTTTCTCACCTAAGTAGGCTACAACTGTATAATCTTTAACTAACTCTTTTGCTACACCTATAGGTTCTTTATCAATAAAGGCACGAGAAACCGAAATACAACGTTCTTCTGATAGATTAGGATCAAAAGTTATCCTGACTTGTGAAATTTTATAGTTATCTTTTAATTTAAAGCTAATTGTTTCACCTCCATCACGAATACCATCAGACTGCCATAAATTTAACTTATCTTCTTCATTTCTAGAGATACCATTTATTGTATTTTCAGCTTCACATCCAGATTTCCAAGAAGTAGCTGTTACCAAAGAAGAAAGCGCCAAATCATTTTCGTCTTCATTTTTAAATCCTGGAATATAACAATCATCCTTTAACAAAGCTTGTTGAAGTTCTTTAATATGTTTTTTTCCAAATTCAGAAGGCGTACATTTTTTAGCAGAAGACATAGCAGCCGCAGTACCAACTGCCTGACCACCTACAGCACAAGTACCCATTACCCTAGTAGACCCCATCGCTAATTTTGTAGCACTAATATTTCTACCTGCCATCATAAGATTTTTTATTCCTTTAGCAACAAAACATCCATAAGGAATTGTATAAAGTCCAGAAAAACTACGAACTTTAGAAGGAATCTCTCCCTTTGCTGCGAAGCCACCAGCGGTATGTTCATCCATAGGCCATCCACCATATGCTACAGCATCATCAAATATTCTATTACTATATATATCATTTGCTGTTAACATATACTCACCAACCAAGCGACGACTTTCTCTCATTCCTGGTATATTTCCAACCCATACTAACTCATAATTTTCTGCACCATGATCTCCACCATTTTTTATATGATCCCAAACACCATATATAGTTTTATAAAGTTCCCAACGAATTTCTTCAGAAGACTTGATTATATCATCCCAATCTCCACCCAGCTCAATCCACCAGTATCCTGATTCCACATCATATTTTTCAACCAACTGATCTGAATGGTCTTCATAATCATCATCGGGTTTCAATACAACAACATCATCTGCATCATGATAAACTACAATATCACCATGATACCTATGTTTGAAAAAACTCTCATCAAAGGTATATGCCCAATCAGGCTTAATAAATTTTACAGGTTTGCCCATATCACAAGCTACAAAATATAGACTATTACCCATAGTGTCTCCATTTGCTACTTTGGGTGCATCTTTTTCATTAAACTCGGAGCTATCTCCACAACCAATTCTATATTCACATCCAGCAAAATATCCAAGAGAGCCATTACCTGTAGCATCAATAAAAACATCTGCAGTAAATAAATATCGAACTTCTGTTGGCATCTGATAGCATTCTACACTCTGAATTTCTCCTTCAGTAGCAACTACTTTATGCATTGTAGTATTCATGTAACAATCTAAATTTTCAGTACTATTAGCTTTTGACCATAAAACCCCATCCCAAATTGAATAATTATAACTATCGTTAATTTTTTTATTATCCAACTGAAGTTCCATCAAAATTCCTGTTTCTGCTGCATTTTTCTTTCCCCAATGACAAGAAGCACCTGAAATATGCATTCTAATTTCAGAGCTAGCATTACCACCATAAACACTTCGATCTTGAATCAAGCAGGTTTTCGCTCCATGTCTAGCGGAAGCAATAGCAGCACACAGTCCACTCATACCACCACCAACAACAACTACATCATAATGCTTTGCACTAGCCGGATTCTGAGAAGGCTTTGGTTTTTCATGAATAAAAGTTTTCATTTATAAATCTCCTTAAATTTTTTTAACAGTTAAACATTATCAAATGTACGATTAATGTAATTTAAAAATCAATTATTTCGATAAAAAACATATATATATATGTTTCTTTTTAATTTTCAAAATTAAAAAATTTAAACTTATAAAAATATTAAACACTCTAGATTATTTTAATTTAAATATTTATTCGGGCTTTCATACTTATTAATGAATAAAATAATATAGATTACCCTTTAACAGCGCCCGCAGGAAGACCAGATACTAACTGTTTACCTAAAAAAGTAAACACCAACAAAATTGGAATAATTGCAAAAGTTGCAGATGCAGTCAGTGGCCCCCACTCCATGCCAAAAAATCCCATATAATCATAAATAGCCATCTGTATTGTTTTTAGTTTTGTTCCAGTAACCATAACAGATGC
>JAAZPT010000152.1 GCA_012797085.1 Christensenellaceae bacterium
CCATCAGTTAAGCCACCGGCAAAGCTTATTGTTGCCATGCCTAAAACAAGCACAAAAGTAATAATTAGAGATAATACTTTTTTACTCAAATTTAATTCCTCCTTATAAGTTTTTATTACAAATATACGAAAATTATAAAATATAATACAATATTAAACAATAGTTAAATTATTAATAAACAATTAATAAACAAATCATCAAGTTATAAAAAAGAAAAACTCATAATAATCCTTTAAAATATATTCCATAAAAAACATCAAAAGGATTATTATGAGTTACTTCAGATATATCAAAATACTCAAAAACTTATCTTTTAGAAAATTTGGGTAACTTCAAAAAAGCCTTACTATATCAAAGTAAAAAACTATTCACTTTTTAATAATAAAAATTATTTTATTATAAAATCGTCAAGAGCTTTTAATAAATCACCACAATCTTCAGAATGAATATCAAGGGCTATTTCTTTGCTTAAATCAAGGCTGAAAATACCCAAAATGGATTTTGCATCAACAACATGCCTTCCAATCCTAAGATCCATTTCATACGGGAAGGAGTTTACAATGGAAACAAACTTTTTTACATTTTCTGCCATGCTAAGTTTAATAGTTACTGTTTTCATAAAATTTTATCCTTTCTATATAATTAAATATTCAAACCGGAAGCCTTTGCAATAGCTTCCAAATCAAGTTCATTTGTACCGGATAGTATCATGTTGGCATTATGCATTTTATCTTGCGTACCTACACCAACAGAAAACATACCTGCCGCATTTATTGCTTCCACACCTGCCTCAGCATCCTCAATGCCTATACAGTTTTCAGGTTTAGCACCAATGTTTTTTGCTGCAACTAAAAATATTTCCGGATCCGGTTTAGATTTTGATATTTCAGCAGCATTGCAAATATAGTCAAAATATTCCATAACCTTTAGTTGCCTAAGTATAAATTGTGCATTTCTACTTACCGAAGCAATAGCCGTTTTTATACCTTTGTTTTTAATTTGCTTAATAAATGGCAATATTCCGGGCAAAATATCATCCGGTGTAATTTGTTTTATAAGTTCTTTATAGTTTTCATTTTTTTCAAAACACATTTCTTCTTTTTGTTCTAATGTGTACTTATCTTGAGCATTACCATTTTTTAAAATAAGTTCCAAACTGGCCATTCTTGATACGCCTTTTAAGTTTTCGTTATACTCTTCATCAAAAGGAATGTTCAATTTATCTGCTAAAAGCTTCCAAGCTTGATAGTGATATTTAGCAGAATCAGTAATAACACCATCAAGATCAAAAATAATACCTTCTATTCTATTGTTAGACATATAATATCCTCTCAAATTAAATAATTTAATCAATATGATATCAAAGATTTTATAAAAATTCAACAATTTTATTTTATTTGTTAAAATTTTACACATTTATAACAAAACAATCGGCTTTATTTTATAGGAGTTTGCCAATTTAGCACTCCGCTTAAGTCAATAACCCTTTCTGCAGTTTCGTAAATTACAATATCTGGGTTATATTGTTCAAAATAACTTGCTATTTCAGCACCTGTTATATTTTGAGTATAAATTACCTTTTTGAATGTGTTTGAATAATACTCTTCACAAGCATTATAAGGATGATAGGTATCACTATTTATAAAATAACTATCTCCCATTATAAGCAATGTTTTATTGATAGGTGCATTTTCATTTTGGGTTGTAAAGTATA
>JAAZPT010000153.1 GCA_012797085.1 Christensenellaceae bacterium
AGGCAGTTATATCAAGCCATGCTAAATATGTAGCATCAATAGGCGATATTTTTACTTTGGGCAAATGTTCTTTTAGTTGTTCAAGTAGTATTTGTCTACCTTCATCTAAATACTTAATTAATCCATTTAACCAATCATCACCATTATTATAAGCTTCCCTTGTAGCCGCTAATGCAAATATGTTTCCATATGTTAGCCCTACAGAATTTACTTCTTTTTTTATTTTATCAAATAATTCCATGTTTTTTGTAACAAGTTGAGCCTGCTGCAAACCTGCGATATTAAATGTTTTACTAGCTGAAAATAAACAAATAACATTATTATAATTAAACTTTTCTGCTATGCTTAAAACAGAAATAAATTTATTAGGCTTATAAACGAAATCCGCATGAATTTCGTCAGAGATAATAAATACATCATATTTTTTAGATAATTTAACCAGTTGTGAAAGTTCATCTTCATTCCAACATTTGGATACCGGGTTATGAGGATTACAAAAAATTATGAGCTTTGCACCATTTTTAAATTGATTTTCAAGCAACTGGAAGTCAATTGTATAAGAATTATCACGCTGTTTAACAAGAGCATTATCAATAATTTTTCTATTGTTAATACTTATACTTGAAGAAAAAGGACCATAGACCGGGCTTTGAATAACAATAGCATCATGCTCATTTGAAAAGCACCTAACACATGTTTTTATTCCCGTAACTACACATGGAAGCATTTGATTTTCATTTTTACTAATTCTTATGCCATGCCTACGTTGCATAAAATTATAAAAAGCCTCATGATCTTCTTCGCTGATTTCTGTATACCCATATGTATTATGACTTACTCTTTCGCTAAGTTTTGTTTCAATTGATGGTACGGTTTCAAAATCCATATCAGCAACCCACATCGCTAATAAGTTTTCTCCATATTTTCTAATTGGAACATCCCATTTTTCACAATTAGTATTTAGCCTATTAATTCCCTTATCAAAAAACTCTTTATTAAAATTACTCATTATTTCCCCCTAATATGCACTCTAAAACCCTATAACCCGAAGAAATTTCAATTGTGTTTACTTTAAAACATATATCTTTAATATATTCAACAGCACTTTTTGCTCCCTGTTTTGTTCTAATAACAACATACATTGTTCCATTTGGGTTTAATGCATACTTAATTTGTGTAAAAAGGTCATATATTATTTTTTTCCCCGCTCTAATTGGAGGATTTATCACAGCAAAATCAAAACCGACTTTGGGAATATTTTCAGTACCAAATCCTTGATAAATCTTAACACTTACATTATTTAATTTAGCATTTATATTCGCAAGCTCTACTGCTCTTTTATTTATATCATTAAGAACAACCCTTGCATTAGGATATAGTTTTTTTATTACAATACCTAACACGCCATAGCCACACCCCATATCAAGCACATTACCATGAATATTTTTTATGGAATTCAAAAGTATATCCGTTCCCTTATCAACACTTGATTTTGAAAAAACACTACTATCTGTATTGAAAATAAAATCGACACCTTTGCAATTATATTTGATAGTATTTATATTATGACGAGAAACCGGTTTTTCACTAAAATAATGTTCACCCATATTTATTTCATCTTTCATATAATATTTACATGTTACAAATAGAATATAGTTCTTTTACCTCAACAGAAGTAAGTTCTCTTATTGTTCCTATTGGAATATCCTTTATCAAAGGTCCAAAGCTTATACGGTCAAGTTCTTCTACATTAGCACCTATTGCAGCAAACATTCTTTTAACTTGATGAAATTTACCTTCGCATATTTTAACTTGAGCATAATATTCCCCTATTTCACTTGTTTTAAGTTCTGCAGGAAGTGCTTTAAAATCTGAAAGTTCTACACCATTTTTAAAAGTCAAAATATCTTCTTCATTTATTAATTTATCTATTTTGGCTATATAAGTTTTATATATAGCCCTTTTAGGCGAAATTAATCTGTGTGCTAATTCACCATCATTTGTAAACAGCAATAATCCTGTAGTATCCTTATCAAGTCTACCTACCGGCATAATTTTATCTTTTATAAAATAACTCGGTAATAAATCAACAACTGTATTGTGTGCTCTATCTTTTGATGCAGTTATATAACCCTTGGGTTTATTAAAAAGAAAATATTGAAACTTTGGTTTTGCTATTAACAATTCAGAATTAAAATATACTCTGTCTTCATTTAATGTAACTTGATAATTGGAGTTCGTAATAATTGTTTCATTTACCGTAATATTTCCTTTACAAATAAGTGAACGTGCTTGTTTTCGTGTAATATTTAAATTATCCGCAATAAATTTATCAAGACGACTATTTTTCATTTTCTCTTGTATAACGACAATGATTAGCAAAAGCTGCATTATTTATTCTTCTAATTGGCAATGTAAGCAAATACCATATCACCATAAATATTAAAATTGGCTGATAAAAATTTACATCTTTAAGGCTTGGTAAAAAATTCATAAGATCGCTTTGTGCTTTATAATTTGACCAAAAGCTATTGTATATAAAAATTACTATAGGCGATAACAATATAAAGTTTAAAAAAGCAAATAACAATTGTTTTATTCTATTATTAACTAAACAACGTCGTACCTCTGCATCAGGAACTGCTGCAAACTTTATTGGACTTACCTTTAGATACCTATATGTACTGTTTCTAACAACACCAATTATAAATATTAAATATAGAAAAGTAAAAAATAAAAACATTATTAAGCCCATCTCTGTAATAGATGCATGCTCTCCAAAAATGAACATAGCAACAGCTTTCAAGGTTTTTAATACCGAGGCTCCATTTATACCATAACTTTTGTCACTATAAAAAACAATATAAGAAAAAACAGCACCTATCATTAAGGGTAAGCTCCATGGTATCATTTTTATAAACCACTTCAAACCAATTAATAATTTTTCACCATAATTAGACAAAGAAAAACCATTGACAATAGAAAACTTTTGCCCGCAAGCCACCTTTTCTAGAGCACTTGCAAAAGATGCACGTAAAGGAAGTATTAAAAATAATCCCAATATTATTGTAATAATATTTAAATACCAAGGATTTGGAAAAACTCTATGATTAAACCAATATATTGTAGGTATTAAAACAATAAACCTTAGCAATAAATGCAATAGTGTACTAAATAAAATTAACGGATATCCCATAATAAGCTTATTAAAACTGTATCCATATCTTTTAGCTTCATAGATTTCTTGTAAATTACTCAAGATTTAATTTCCTCCAAAAATCACTCTATAACAACTGCTGTACCACTAGCTGTTACAAGCAACATATTTGCACCATCAGAGCCTAATACTTCATAATCAATATTAACAGATAATACTGCATTTGCTCCCATATCTAATGCGCGTTGGCTCATCTCAGATAATGCATTTTCCCGAGCTGTTATTAACTCTTCCTCATAACTCTGGCTCCTGCCACCAAATATATTTCTAAGACCTGCCGTAAAATCTTTCAAAAAATTAACACCTGCAACAACTTCTCCAAAAACTATACCTTTGTACTCTCTTACTTTTCGCCCTTCGATAGATGGCGTTGTTGTAACAATAATCATTTAAATATCTCCAACCTTTCTAACATCAACATAATAATTTTTACTGTTTTGTTTATCAATAAACACATCAATATCGTTACCAATGATATCAAAATTAGTTAATCCCCATACATTATCACTATAATAATTAATACTAT
>JAAZPT010000154.1 GCA_012797085.1 Christensenellaceae bacterium
AATGCCGATGATTTTTATGGCAGAACAGCCTTTGAAACGGTAGTAAATTATTTGCAAAATGAAAACAACCCTTCAAAACATTCCATGGTCGCCTATAAGTTAATAAATACTTTAACTGAGAATGGCCATGTAGCTAGGGGTGTTTGCACTGTATATAATAGCGATAATTTAGTTACTATAACGGAAAGAACCCATATAGAAATGCGAGAAAATGGTGGTGCTTTTACTGAAGACGGCATCAACTTTATATTCTTAGATGCCAACACACCTGTATCTATGAATTTATGGGGTTTTCAACATAGTATATTAGACGCTATAGAGAGTAATTTTGAAAACTTTTTAAGGGAAAATTTAGCCAAAAACCCCTTAAAATGCGAATATTTTTTACCCTTTGTGCCGGATTTACTTTTAAAAACAGGCAAAGCAAGCGTAAAAGTTTTGCATACCGCTGAAAAATGGTATGGAGTTACATATAAAGATGATAAGCCTAATGTTATGGCCGCAATAGAAAACATGAAAAATAAGGGCTTGTACCCAAGATATTTGTGGAGATAGTATGAAAAACATTATAGATCGTTTTAATATAGTGGGTAATGTGTTATCCTGTGAGCCTTATGGTTTTGGACATATTAACTCAACCTATAAAGTAAAAACCGATGACCCCCATAAGTATATTTTACAAAAGATAAACAGTACAATTTTTAGTAATATACCTGCATTAATGAGTAATATTGAAGCTGTAACGGATCATTTAAAAAGCAAGGGTTTTGATAGCAGGCATGTGCTTACAATTGTTAGAACATTAGATGATAAGGCATTTCTAAGCCATGAAGATGGAACCTTTTGGCGAATGTATGAATTTGTTACCGATAGTATTTGCCTTAACCAAAGTGAAAGCCCCTTTGATTTTTATCAAAGTGCAAAGGGTTTTGGTACGTTTCAAAACTTGTTAGCCGACTTTGATGCAAATGTGCTTGTAGAAACCATACCACTGTTTCACCATACGCCAAATAGGTATAAAAATCTACATGAAGCAATAGCTAAAGATAGCTTTGACAGATTAAAAAATGTAAAAAACGAGGTTGCTTTTGCATTGGAACAAGAGCAATATTCCGGCCTTATGACCGACATGCTTAAAAATGGTGAACTTCCTTTAAGGGTTACCCATAACGACACTAAACTTAACAATGTAATGTTGGATGCAGTAAGCCGCGAAGCCTTATGTGTAATAGATTTAGATACTGTTATGCCCGGCTTAGTTGCCAATGATTTTGGCGACTCTATACGTTTTGGTGCTACACCTGCAAAGGAGGACGAACAAGATTTAAGCAAGGTCTACCTTTCTTTAGATTTATTTGATGTATATGCTAAAGGCTTTTTAGAAACTTGTGGCGACAATTTAACAGAAAACGAAATAAACACATTGCCCTTAGGTGCTAAACTTATGACTTTAGAGTGTGGTGTACGCTTTTTAACGGATTATTTAAATGGTGATGTTTATTTTAGAACTACAATGACCCACCATAACCTATATAGAGCAAGAACTCAATTTAAGTTAGTTGA
>JAAZPT010000015.1 GCA_012797085.1 Christensenellaceae bacterium
AAAATATAAAGGAGGCAGGTAATGAAACTATTTAAGCTAAGCGACATATTAAAAGTTCAAAATTTAAGCTTAAAAGCAATAGAAAACCCTATTGGCGATTATTATGTTGTTAAGTTTAATAGCCCTGCAAACTTAAGTTGGACACCCGGGGAACATGGTATATTCACATTGATAGGTAAAAAATTTAAAGGAAGAAAATGGCGCATATTTTCCATAGCAAATACTCCAGGCGATAATGAAATAGTAATTGTTACACGCACAGGTAAGGATATAAGCAATTATAAAAATTCCCTTATTAATATGCAGGTGGGCGATATCATAAAAATGAACGGGCCCTTTGGCAACTTTAAGCTTTTAGATAACTCAAGCCCTCTTGTAATTTTTGCCGGTGGTGTGGGCATAAGTCCTATTATGGCAATGGTAAAATCTTTAAGTAGCGAGTTTAACGCCCCTGTGCATTTAATATATTCTTCTGATAGATATTATTTATTTGAAGATGAGCTTAATGAACTTAATATTGATAATATAAACATATATAAAACCTGTACTACTAAAGAGAATATGCTTAAAATTGCAGAGCTTGCTCAAATGTACGGCAGTGAAGCCTATTATTTAAGCTCGGGCTCCAAAATGGCAGTCAATAAAATAGAAAAACAATTAAAATTTTTTGGTATAGATAACGATAGAATATTAAAAGATAGTTTTAGAGGCATAGACCATGTTATAGAACCGCTATACAACAATTTTATTTAAAAGGATGTAAAAAACATCCTTTTATTTTTTAAAAAGGAACAAAAAACTTAGTTAAAAATCTAAAAAAACATAATAGAATATATAAAGAAATAATGCTGAATGTGTAGTATAATCTACTTGAAAGTACCAAAAGTTATAAGTTATTTGATAAATTATATTAATCAGCTATATTTTTGGTGAAATTAAATAAGAATTCTATGCATTTTTATGCAAGAAAATAAAATTTTAGAGGAGAAGAATATGAAAAAATTACTTTCCTTAGTTTTGGCATTATTTATGGTGCTAAGCATGACCTCTGTTTTAGCAGAAGGCAATGCACAAGTTTTCTGGTACAACATGAGCGACGTTTATCTCTCAAGCGTACGCGAATACCTAAATGCAGCTTTCGATTCTAAGGGCATAAGCTACACAGATCAAGACGGTGGTGCAGTTCAAGCAACACAAACAGACCAAATTACTACAGCTATAGCTTCAGGCACAGACCTTTTAGTTGTTAACATTGTTGAAACCGGTGCTGACGGCATTTCACAAAACGTTGTGGATTCAGCAAAAGCAGCCGATATCCCATTAGTTTTCTTCAACCGTTCAATTTCTAAAGAAGTTGTGCAAAGCTATGACAAAGCAACATTTGTTGGCACAAACTATGAAGATGCCGGCAAAATGGAAGGCGACATGGTAGGCAACTATCTATTAGCTGACTATGACAAATATGACCTAAACGGTGATGGCGTTATAAGCTATGTTATGTTCAAAGGCGACGAAGCTAACCAAGAAGCTATTGCTCGTACAAAATACGGCGTTGAAAATGCAGATGCTATTTTAACAGCAGCCGGCAAACCCGCTTTAAAATTCTATGACGAAGCTAATGCAGCTAAATACTTGGTAGACCAAGCCGGCACATGGAGCCGTCAGGTTGCTCAAGACTATATGACAACAATTTTAGCTGAATACACAGTTGATAACAAAAATATGGTTGAGTTGGTTATAGCAAATAATGACGAAATGGCTATTGGCGCTATTCAAGCACTTCAAGCTATGGGCTTCAATAACGGCGAAGGCACATTGACAATACCTGTATTCGGCGTTGATGCTACAGATGATGCAAAAGCTATGATAGCTGATGGTTTTATGGCAGGTACAATTAAACAAGATGCTGAAGGTATGGCAGAAGCAATCGCTACAGTATCCGCTAACCTAATTGAAGGCAAAGATATGTACGAAGGCTTAAACGAAAACTTTACAGTTGAAGAAGGCTGGAAAGTTGTTATCCCATACGCAGAATACACCGGCGAATAATATTTGTTTAAATTAATAACTGTGCGGAGGGGTCCTCGGGCTCTTCCGCATGGTTTTATAGTAGGGCTTTTATAAATCCTATAAAAACCTATGAAAGGAAATGTTTTAATGGAAGCACAAAGCAACACAATAAACAATGGTGCTGTAAACAGGGACCTTCTTATTATGGAAGGTATAAGCAAGAGCTTCCCGGGAGTTAAAGCCTTGGATAATGTTCCTTTAACAGTTAAAAGGGGAACTGTTCATGCTTTAATGGGCGAAAACGGAGCAGGAAAATCCACGCTTATGAAATGCCTTTTCGGTATATATAAAAAGGATGAAGGGCATATTTATTTGGATGGTAAGGAAGTAGATTTTAAGTCTTCAAGGGAGGCTTTAGATAATGGCGTTGCTATGGTGCATCAGGAACTTAACCAGGCACTAAAACGCAGCGTTATGGATAATATATGGCTAGGCCGATACCCTAAAATCAAAGGCTTGCCCTTTGTTTCAGAATCCAAAATGTACCATGACACAATGCAAGTTTTTAAAGAACTGAAAATTGATGATATAAACCCAAAAACCATAATGAGTACCATGCCTGTTGCACAAAGGCAAATGGTTGAAATTGCTAAAGCAATATCCTTTAATTCAAAGGTAATTGTTTTTGATGAACCCACATCCTCCCTTACAGAAAAGGAAGTTGAACATTTATTTAGGATTATTAACATGCTTCGCGATCGCGGCTGTGGAATTATATACATATCCCATAAAATGGAAGAAATTTTGCGTATATCGGATGAAGTTACAATAATGCGCGATGGTCAATATGTAGCAACAAAACCCGCAAAAGACCTAACCATGAATGAGATAATTAAACTAATGGTTGGACGTGAACTTACAAACCGTTTTCCACCCAAAAATTATGTGGTGCAGGATGAGGTTATATTAAAGGTTGAAGATATGACTGCTATGTACTCACACCTTGACAGTGTAAGCTTTGAGCTTAAAAAAGGTGAAATACTAGGCGTTGCAGGCCTTGCAGGTGCAGGCAGAACTGAACTTTTAGAGAATATCTTTGGTATAGCCACTAAAAAGCGCGGTAAAATGTGGTTAAACGGCAAACAAATATATAATAAGTCTCCTAAGGAGGCGATAGCAAACGGTTTTGCTATGGTTACAGAAGAAAGGCGTGCTACCGGCATATTTGGTATATTAAACATACTTGATAATACCGTTATAGCCAGTATTAAAAAATACCTTATAAAAGGCTTGTTTTTAAGCAATAAGGCAATGGAAAAAAGTACCGCTTGGAGCATTGATGCCATGAGAATTAAAACTCCAAGTCAAACAACAAAAATAAGAGCTCTTTCCGGTGGTAACCAACAAAAGGTAATTTTTGGACGTTGGATGCTTACAGCCCCTACAATTTTTCTGTTGGATGAGCCTACAAGGGGTATTGACGTTGGCGCAAAGTACGAAATTTATCAGCTTATTATGGATATGGCAGCCGAAGGTGATTCCGTTGTTATAGTATCTTCTGAAATGCCTGAACTTTTAGGCATTTGTGACCGTATACTTGTTATGAGTGGCGGCAAACTGGCCGGGGAAGTTGATGCAAAAACAACAAGCCAGGAAGAGATTATGACTTTAGCTGCAAAATACGTTTAATGGAGGCAATCAACTATGTCAGAAATTAATAAACCTAAAAAGGGTATTGCAAAAAAAATAGATGATTTTAAAGCCCTTAACGGTAAAGATAAGGCAAGCTTTATAGGTAATTGGCTTTTAGATAGAGCAATGATAATAATAATACTTTTATTGGTGTTATATATCCAATCTGTAAAACCTGCATTTTTAGCAACAGCATCAATAGTGAACATTATTTCATTAACGGCTACTCGCTTACCTATAGCCTTAGGTATAGCAGGGGCAATTATTTTAACGGGTACAGACTTATCTGCAGGCCGTATTGTTGGCTTAAGTGCCTTTGTTGCAGCAATATTGTTGCAAAAGGGCGATTTTGCCGGTAGATTTTTAAAGGACGGTAATCCATGGCCGATTTTTGTTGTTATTTTAATTGTAGTTGCTGTAGGCGCTATCGTTGGTTTAGTTAACGGTTTTTGTGTAGCAAAATTTAAACTTCACCCATTTATTGTTACGCTATCAACACAATTAATCACCTATGGTGCATACCTGACAATAAGCAGTGCAAAACAAATTTCACAGTTAGATACAAGCTTTACGGAAAACTTTGTTACTAAAAAGATTTTTTACATCGGCAAACAGGTGGCGGTTAAAGATGGTGTTGAAAAGGTTATAAATCCCGGCACTCCTGTAATGCTATATGTTTTCTTGGCAGTAATATTTGCTGTTGTAATGTGGTTTATTTGGAATAAAACAACCTTTGGTAAAAACATGTTTGCTGTAGGCTCAAATGAAGAGGCAGCTCGCGTATCGGGGGTTAATGTAACACTTGTTATAATTGGGGTTTTTGTATTAGCCGGTGCAAGCTATGGCTATACAGGCTTTATAGAAGCAGCCCGTCAAGGCGCTTCTACAGGTACAACAGGCCTTAACTATGAACTTGATGCCATAGCAGCATGTGTTATAGGCGGCGTATCCTTTGTTGGTGGTATTGGTAAAATTAGTGGCGTTGTATTAGGCGTTATACTGATGCAACTCATTATGACAGGTATGACATTCCTTGGTATAAGTGGAAACACTACCTATATTATAAAGGGTGCGGTTATACTTATTGCCTGCGCCATAGACATGCGCAAATATTTGGCTAAAAAATAATTCAACAAAAATAAAAAGCACGATTTCGTGCTTTTTTAATTAAAAAAATCAAAAATTTAAAAATTATCATTGTTAATATACATAGCACATTCAAGTAATAATTTTTTTACTATAATATATTGATTTTGTATGGTTTCATACAGTGTATCTTGATCCATTACACCATTAGAAAAACCTTCTTTTTCGAGGACTTCTAAATCATCAAACCATTGATTAAAATAATAATCACTAAGTTCTTTTATGTTTGTTTGGGCATTTTTTAGCAAATTTAAGGCTTCCGATAATTTATCGTTATCAGCTTTAGCTATTTCGTTTTGTTTAAAAGCTTTATCCATGCGTTCTCTTTCTTCGTTCATATTTATTTCTCCTATTTAATATTAACGATAGTATAACGAAATATGGAATCTGTTTGTTTCAAAATATATAAATAATTTATAATAAATATATGAACCTTTTTGTATTTAAAATGTCTAATATATGTAAGACGTCTACAAGTGAGGATAATATGAATAAGGAATTTTTTACAAAAGAAGTGCTTGCTATGGAGCGTAGCCTATATCGCATAGCTATAAGTTATGTGGGGCAAGATGCCGATGCTTGCGATGCTGTTCAACAAGCTTTATTAAAGGCTTGGAATAAGAGATACAGCCTTAGGGAGCTTAAATATTTTAGAACATGGCTTATTCGCATATTAATTAATTGTTGTAAAAATATGCTTAAGCTTAAAAAACGCGAAGTATTGGTGCTGGATGTGGAAACAATAGCAAATAATAAAAATAGTGAACAGAACTATGAACTATATAAAGCCTTGAATACATTAAACGAAAAGCATAGAATAGTTTTGTTGTTACATTACTTAGAAGGCTATAAAATTGAAGAAATTGCAAGCATTTTACACATACCTGCAGGTACTGTAAAAAGTAGACTTAATAAAGCAAGGAAAGATATTAAAATAATTTTGGAGGAGGAGTTGAGCTAACATGAATGCAAATGATCTAGATAAGGCTTTTAAACCAACACCTTACATTTTTACTGAAACACTCAACAAAACCCTCCATGGGCTTGAGGAGGTGCCTACTATGAAAAAAATCACTACAAGAACAGTACTAATAGTTGCCTTAATAACTGCCTTAACGCTGGGTATTGTATATGCTGCTGTCAGCTATGGTCAACAATGGTATTATGAAACAAGGTTTACAGCGTTTGAAGAACATCGCCCTGATGTTTATAAGGAAGTTATTAAAGCTTTAGATAACAATATAAAGCAAGAAAACATAGGCGATGGGGCAAAAGTAGTTGACTTTAAGGTTGAAGACTCTGCTTGGGTAGAAAATAGCGATATTTTTACACTAAGCTTTACAGCAAAAGCTGTTGACGAGGTCGAAAATGAATTGCATGGAATGATGGAAATGGATGTTGACGGCGAGGATAGAGAAGAACATTGGCTTTGGACTAAAAAAGGTTGTGGTGTCCCAAAAGATGTTATGGAAGATCCAAATAAACAGCTTATACTTATAGATGTATTTAGCTATGAAAACGGGCTTAAAATTGGCAATAGTGGAGTTGAGCTTCCAATATCCAGTTATGATGTTTTTACAGATGAAGAAGGTGTGGTGTTTATACAGGTTGAGGCAAACCTTGATTATATTAAAAAGGATAAAAATATAAGCAATGCTATAAATGAAACCTTAAAAGACAGTATGTTAATGCTAAAAATGCTATATCAAGTTTATTATTTTAAAGATAATGCTTTTGTAAATCCTGTTGAAGGCGAATTAATATTTGAAGTCAAAGTAAAATAAGTCACAAAAAACACGGTAAGCTTTATGCTTACCGTGTTTTTTATTTTTTTATGTTTAAATAAATGTTATCATCAGCGGTTTTAAAGTTGCTCTTATCCGCAAAGGCTTTAACATCCTTTGAAGCACGGGGTATTGCTGATAATGTTCCCGGGCCGCCTACACAGCCACCGGAGCAAGCCATGCCCTCAAGCAAGTGACCCGTTGCTTTACCGGCCTTAGCTAATAGTAGCATTTTACGGCACTCGGCCAAGGTTTCCGCCTTCATAACGGGAACTTCCCTTTGTGGGTCACGGTTTTTAACGGTATTAATTACGGCGTTTGCAACACCGCCGCTAACAGCATAGTTTCTACCGTCTGCCGAGGCTTCCACATCAAATTCACTTTCTTCAAGCTCGGTAAGCTCAACGCCTTTTGCACTGAATATACCCATGAGTTCCTCATATGTAATAACATAATCCACATAGGGAGCCACATCTTCATAGGTTGCCTCTATTTTTTTAGCTATACAGGGCCCTATAAATACTACCTTTGCATTGGGGTCATGTTCCTTTATCTTTACTGCAGTAGCAACCATAGGGGTGTTGGTATCGGCTATACAATAAGCATAATCCGGTAAGGTGGCTTTAGCAAAACTTGCCCAAGCAGGGCAACAACTTGTGCCCAAGAAAGGTTTTTCATCAGGTACATGCTCCATAAACTCCTCGGCTTCATGAATAGAGCCAATGTCAGCACCGTAGGAAACTTCCATAACATAATCCATGCCAAGCTCCCTAATACCGCTTATAATTTTACCGGGCGTTGCTAAGGGACCAAATTGGCCAACAAAGGAAGGGGCAATAATTGCATATACTTTTTCACCGCTTCTTATGGCAGTTATAAGCTGCAATATTTCTGATTTATCTGCAATGGCGGCAAAGGGGCAACTAACTATACAAAGGCCACATGCTACGCACTTATCCTGATTAATTTTAGCCCTGCCCAATTCATCGCTTTCAATTGCCTTTGCACCACAAGCTTCAGCACAGGGGCGGCCACTTCTAATAATAGCTCCATAGGGGCAAGCTTCTCTGCATCTACCGCATTTTATACATTTTTCACTATCGATAATTGCTGAATCTTTGCCTATGGATACTGCGTTTACAGGGCATACAGATGTGCAGGGGTGGGCAAGACATTTTTTACAGTTATTAGTTACTTTAAAATGGTCGGGTTTACATGCCTCACAAGCAAAGGGTATTACGGTTACTAAAGGCAACTCCAACTGCTTTTTACTTGAAGCACATTCCTTCATTCCGTCAGTAAGGTTTTGATAGCTGGTTGTTGGGCGAAGGGGTAAACCCATAGCCAAACGTATTCTTTCACGTATAATTGTACGTTCCTTAAACACACTATCCCTATACTTGGCTACTTCACCTGGGATAATACGATAGGGGCTTTCATAAAAGTAATAAAAGTCATCAGACTTCAAATCCCTTTCGTAAGCAAATCTTGCTATTTCCTCAAAAACTTGACGCCTAATTTTCGTGATAGGCGTAAATAAGCCACGAATGCTCATACGCTTAACACTCCTTTTCTAACAGTCACAGTTGGAACACTCATCATTGCAATGTGACATTATTTCAGCCATTACAACATCTGCCTCCGCTTGAGGAATAGTTTTGCCGTCAACAATTACAAATGGGCCTCTTGTTCCGCTTTTACAAAGGTTTAGGCAAGGTACAGCTTTAACTTCAATTTCAGTAGTACTCCCCATTTCCTCTCTTATTTCAGCTAAGGAGGCAATTGAATCCATCATATGCATGGATCCCATAAGCACACAATGTGTGCCTGTACAAACTTCAACAACAATTTTTTTAGCCATAAATCCTCCATATTGTTAATAATTTAATTATTTTTAAGTTTAACATAACAAGATATAAAAGTAAAATTCTATGAGTCTTTGATTTTTCCTTTAATATATAATATAACAAAAAGCCTTAATGTTCAACATTTAAATGGAATTTCTCGCCTAAAAACATTAGCATTTATTATTTTCAGCAAAGTAATTTTTACAAGCATAATTAAAGCAATCAACAACATGTTTTTTTGCTTTTTTTGAAACTTCGGCATTTGGTATGCGCTTTTCAAAGGCATGGTAACTGCTTTTATAAGTTTCAAAAAAAACGGGTACATTGCTGTTTTTAAGCTTATTAACATATTCTACAACTTCATTATAAAACAAGTCCAATTCCCCTACGAAGGTGCAAGTCGGTGGAATATTAGTTAAATTATCAACTAAACTTGGCACGGCATAAATTGGAACATTATCCTTAACATCTTCAAGGTAAATATCCCAAGCTACCTTATTGGTTTTATAGTCCCAAAGAGGGGCATCGCTGTTTTTTAAATGGCTATATATTGTTTTATTATCCAACATTGGGTAAAGGGGCATTTGAAAAGCTATATTTATATCGCCCTTATCCCTTGCATATAAACTAAGGGCAGCAACCAAGCCACCGCCGGCACTTTCCCCACCGACAAATATTTGGTTTTGGTTTATTTTTAATTCTTTGGCATTTTTAACTATCCACTCTAAAGTAAAATAACAATCGTCTAATGC
>JAAZPT010000155.1 GCA_012797085.1 Christensenellaceae bacterium
TATAGTTTCCCAGCCCAATAATTTTTTTGCCTTGCTTGCATCTGCATAACACTCAGCAATATCTCCGGGCCTTCTACCAACAATTTTATATGGAACAGCAATATTATTTACTTTACTAAAAGTATTTACTAAATCTAAAACGGTATAACCATTTCCGGTACCAATATTAAAAACTTCACAGCCTTTTGTTTTAGCAATATATTTACAAGCACTAACATGAGCTTTGGCTAAATCAACAACATGAATATAATCCCTTAGACCTGTACCATCCGGTGTATTATAATCATTACCAAAAACAGACAGTTCTTTTAATTTACCACTTGCAACTTGAGTAATATATGGCATTAAATTGTTTGGAATACCCTTTGGTGACTCACCAATTAAACCACTCTTATGAGCACCGACTGGATTAAAATATCTAAGTAAAGCTACAGACCAATTTAGATTTGCTACACAAACATCTTTTAGAATTTGTTCAATCATATATTTTGTCCATCCATAAGGGTTTGTACAACCAGTAGGCATGTCTTCAGTTAGTGGCATTTTTGTAGTTGTACCATAAACTGTAGCTGATGAACTAAAAACGAAATTATTTATATTAAACTCATCCATTAATTCACATAAAGTTAATGTGGTATCAATATTATTTCTATAATATTCCAATGGTTTAGCAACAGATTCGCCTACAGCTTTATAACCTGCAAAATGTATAGCTGCACTAATTTCATTTTCCTCAAAAACTTTTATTAGTTCATTTTTATTAGCTACATCTAAATTATAAAATATTGGCTTTATGTTTGTGATTTTTTCAAGTCTATCTAAAACCTTAACGCTACTATTATATAAATTATCGACTATTACAGGTGTAAAACCCTCGTTTACAAGTTCAACATAAGTATGTGAACCAATAAATCCTGCACCACCGGATAAGAGAATTTTCATCACATTCTCCTTAATTAAATTAATTTTTGAGGGTATAGACCTTCATTGTGTAAAGCCTGTAATTTAGCCATAACAACAGGTTTATCTTCTTTGTATGTTACTCCAAACCAGGAATCATCAGTAGGAACTACTTTAACAATCATATTTCTTTCTTTCATTAACATATCTACTAATGTTGGTAATACAAACTCTGCTTTTATATCACCTTCCTTAATATTGTTTAAAAAGTTAATTAAATATTCCTCAGCACACTCAAGCATCCAAGGTGTAAAACCAAAAAAATTCATAGATGCAACACTATTTGGATCTAACAAATCACCTTCGGGATTATTGAATGTATCTCTAATACTTCCATCAGGAAATATTCTAATTTCATAGGTTTCCTTAATATCTTTTAATGTATTGTTATCATTTAGCACACATACACCACGAGTAACATGACCATTTTTGGATACAGTATTTTTTAAGTAATATCCTATCATACATGCATCATTGTCATTTTTTAGGCTTTTTAATGTATTGTACATTTGAGAAAACGAATGGTTACCATAATAGTCATCAGCATTAATTACGGCAAAAGGCTCATTAATGAAATTTTTTGCAGAAAGTACTGCATGTACGGTTCCAAAAGGTTTTGTACGTTCAACTGGTACTTGATAATTTCCAGGTAAATTGTCAAAGGATTGTATTGCATAAACAACTTCAATTTTTCTTGCTATTTTTTCACCAAAGTTTTTATGAAAGTCTTCTTTCATTCCATCCTTTAATACAAATATTACTTTAGTGAATCCGGCTTCAATAGCATCATAAATAGAATATTCCATTAAAATTTCGCCATTTGGACCCATAGCATCTATTTGTTTGTTGCCACCGTATCTTGACCCCATACCTGCTGCCATAATTAACAATGTTGCGCTCATATAAATCCTCCTTATTATTTAGCCTTTTTTCCATTAGTTATACTAAGTTTTCTTAACTTAGGGGTTTCAACTTTGTTTGAAGAAAATGCCTCAGTGCTATCGTTTTTAAAAAAAACTGTTAAAGTTCTGAAGATTAGTTTTATATCAGATAAAATACTAAAGTTTTCAATATAAAACAAATCTAATAAAAGTTTATCTTTTGCAGTAGTATTATATTTTCCGTCAATTTGAGCTAATCCGGTTAATCCACATTTTACTCTTTGCCTATAAACAAACTCGGGTATCTCATCTGTATATTTTTTTACATTACTTAACATTTCAGGCCTTGGCCCAACAAGACTCATTTTTCCAGAAAGTATATTAAACAATTGAGGAAGTTCATCAATTCTTGTTTTTCTTAAAAAAGCTCCAGGTTTAGTAATTCTATCGTCGTTTTCTTGTACAGAAATTGAAGAGCCTCTTTTCAAATCAATATTAGAAGCCATTGTTCTAAATTTTATTATATTGAAAATTTCACCATTTAAAGTAACCCTGGCTTGTTTGAAAAAAACAGGACCATTATCATATATTTTTATAA
>JAAZPT010000156.1 GCA_012797085.1 Christensenellaceae bacterium
AAAGTCAAAGGTTTTACCGTTATTTAAGGCGGCAATTATTCCAAAAATTATACCGATAAGAACACCTACCAGCACACCGCCAAAGCCTATTGTTGCAGAAACAGGCATTGTTTTTTCAACACGCCCCATAACACTTTGACCTTTGAATTTCATACTCGAGCCAAAATCACCTTTAAGAAGATTTTCCATATATTTTATGTATCTTGTAAACAAAGGTTGATCTAAACCGTATTGACGATTCAAAGTATCTCTGATTATTTGAGGAGTGTCTCTGTCAAGGGCAAAAGGATCTCCAGGAATTGCATTCATTATAAAAAAAGTAACGGTTGCAATTAAGAATAATGTTATCAACATGGAGATAATTCGTTTTATAGTGTATCTTAGCATAAATAGACACCTCGGCAATCTCTTATAAAATTATTTTACATTTCTTTATTTAAAAACAATTCTAGCAAATAATTTTGCAAATGTCAACACATATGTTTATTTTTTTTCATAATGAAAATATTTTTTCGTATTGACAAATAATTTACATGTTATTATAATGATAGTAAATAAAAATAAAATAGTGGAGGGAAATGTATGAAATACATGACAGCTGAACCATTTAGAATTAAAATGGTTGAACCAATCAAAAAAACCACAAAAGCCTATAGGCAACAATGCTTGAAAGAAGCACAGTATAATGCCTTTAGGTTAAAGGCTGAAGATGTTTATGTGGACTGTATAACAGATAGTGGTACAAGCGCCATGAGTCAAGACCAATGGAGTGCCATGTTTTTAGGTGATGAGTCCTATGCCGGTTGTAAAAGCTTTTATAAATTAGAAGCTTCAGCACAGGAAGTTTTTGGCATGCCATACGTGCAACCTACACACCAAGGCAGAGCAGCGGACTATATAATGGCACAAATTTATGCAAGAAAAGATATGTATGCTATTGGTAACATGCATTTTGATACATTTAGGGGTAATGCTGAGGTAATGGGATGCATTCCTTTAGATTATTGTATTCAAGAAGGGCAAAACGCAAATCAAGATTATCACCCTTTTAAAGGCAACATTGATATTTCTCGTATGGAAAAGTTGCTAAAGGAAGAAGCGGAAAAAGTTTGCTGTGTAATTATCACAGTTACTTGTAACAATAATGGCGGGCAACCGGTTTCAATGCAAAACATTCGTGAAGTAAGCGAATTGGCTAAAAAATACAATATTCCTGTTATTATGGATAGCGCCAGATTAGCAGAAAATGCTTATTTTATAAAAACCCGTGAGCCCGGATATGAAAACAAGAGCATTATCGAAATTACTCAAGAAATGTTCTCATATGCGGAAACAGCTACAATGAGCAGTAAAAAAGATGGCTTAGTAAACATTGGCGGCTTATTTGTTACAAGGAATAAAGATGTTTATTTACAAGCAAATCAACTGGCTATTGTTCATGAAGGTTTTATTACCTATGGTGGCATGAGCGGTAGGGATATGGAAGCTTTAGCTGTTGGCCTTAAAGAAGTGACCGATTTTGAATATTTGGATTACAGAATAAAACAAGTTAAATATTTAGGTGATAGATTAAAAGAACGTGGTATTCCAATTATTGAGCCTAGTGGAGGTCATGGAATATACGTTGACGGAAAGAAGTTTTTCCCACAAATTCCACAGTACGAATTCCCAAGTCAACGTCTAGTTGTTGCCCTTTATGAAGAAGCAGGTGTTAGGGCTGTTGAAATTGGAGCTTGTGCCTTTGGCTCTAAGGATAAGATTACTGGAGAACCCATTTGGCCGGAACTTGAAACCATGAGGATATGTGTATCTCGAAGAGTTTATACAAATAATCATTTAGATGTTATTGTAGAAGCTTTAAGTGATATATATAAAAA
>JAAZPT010000157.1 GCA_012797085.1 Christensenellaceae bacterium
CGATATCGGTTTACCTGCTTCTTTCATTACTTCCAGAACTTTATTCAACATAATCGACAACCTCCATATCTTTTCTTCTTTATTAATATAAACATTAATTATAACTTTGAAACATTATATTTAATATTAAATATAATGTTTCAAAGTATATATTGTCGAAAATTGTTAAATGTTGTTATTTATCAAAACAAACAACTTTGGAAAAATCTTGAGCTTTTAATGAAGCACCACCGATCAAACCTCCATCGATTTCCGGTTGGGCCATAAGACCTTTTACGTTAGATGGATTCATACTACCACCATATTGAATTCTAACAGCATCAGCAACATCTTTACCATAATTATCATTTATTGCTTTACGGATAACTCCAATTGTTTCATTTGCTTGTTCATCAGTTGCTACTAAACCTGTGCCTATCGCCCATACAGGTTCATAAGCAATAACACAATTTTTAATTTGATCATTAGTAAGTCCTTTTAAAGCAATGAGTGTTTGATAGCTTACTAATGCATTGGTATAATTATTTTCTCTTTCCATTTTTGATTCCCCGACACAAATTATAGGTATTAATCCGGCATTAACAGCAGCTTTTACTCTTAAATTTACTGTTCTATCTGTTTCACCAAAATATTGCCTACGTTCGCTATGCCCAATTATCACATACTCTACTCCAACAGATTTTAACATATCCGCAGATAATTCACCTGTAAAAGCACCTGAAACTTCCCAATGTACATTTTGCGCTCCAAGTTTAATATTTGTATTTTTTACTAAGTTTGCAACTGTTGAATAACAAACCGCAGGTACACATACAACAACATCTGCATTGGCTTCTTTAACCAATGGTATTAATTCTGTTACAATCTCCTCAGCCTGCTTGGGATTTTTATTCATTTTCCAGTTACCAGCAATTATAGGTTTACGCATAATAATTCCTCTTTCTACTCTAAACAGAGATTTACTTATCGTTAAGTGCTGCCACACCGGGTAGAACAAGCCCTTCTAAAAACTCTAGAGAAGCTCCACCACCTGTTGAAACATGTGTTACTTTATCTGCAAAGCCCATCTGCGTTATAGCAGCAGCACTATCGCCACCACCAATAATTGTAACGCCTTTGCAATTTGCCATGGCTTCTGCAATTTTTCTTGTTCCAACAGCAAAATTTTCAAATTCAAAAACACCCATTGGTCCATTCCAAATAACAGTACCTGCATTCTCAATTTCCTTAACAAACATTTCTTGGGTTTTCGGACCAATATCCAAGCCTTCAAATCCATCCGGAATTTCATTAGAATGAACTGTTATACGTAATGTGTCATTACTGAATTCTTTACCTGCTTCATTATCAACAGGCAAAAGCAATTTAACACCCTTGGCTTTAGCTTTTTCAATTAGTTCTTTAGCTAATTCAACTTTGTCTAACTCAAGAAGAGAATTACCAACTTCTCCACCTAAAGCTTTTTGGAATGTATAAGACATTCCACCACCAATAATTAAAACATCAACTTTTTCTAATAAGTTATTTATTACACCTATTTTATCAGAAACTTTTGCGCCACCTAAAATAGCAATAAATGGTCTGGTTGGATTTTCTAAAGCTTTGCCCATAATAGTTAATTCTTTTTCAATTAAATACCCAGCAACTGCAGGTAAATAATGAGCAACACCTTCTGTGGAAGCATGTGCTCTATGAGCTGTACCAAAAGCATCATTTACATAAATCTCAGCTAAACTTGCAAGTTGTTTTGCAAATTCAGGATCATTTTTTGTTTCTTCTTTATAAAACCTCAAATTTTCAAGTAAAATAATATCTCCATCACTCATGTTATTTACAAGATTATCAGTAGCTTCCCCAACAACATCCTTTGATAATTTTACTTCTTTTCCTAATAGCTGAGATAACCTTTCAGCTA
>JAAZPT010000158.1 GCA_012797085.1 Christensenellaceae bacterium
CACATTATTTTGTGTGCAAATATCAAATATGGCTTTTGTATAAGCTTTAACATCAATAGCCAAGGGTACATTATAAAACTTATTAAAACTATCAACACCAGTTAAATAATGGCGGGGATATATATCACAGCCTATTAAATTAACATTTCTTTTTAAACTGCTTAAAACAGCATCTACAGTTGCTGAACCTATGGCAGTAACAAGTACTGTTTTCATAATCACTCCTCTTTCAATAATCTATTTAAATCATCAAAAAACAAAGGTGTTCCGCCTGTGTGTATAAACAACAAATTACTATCCTGTATGTTGTTCTTTTTGATATAACATGTCATGCCATACATTGCTTTGCCTGTGTAAGTAGTATCAAGGGCTATGCCGTGTTTTACTAAAAAGTATTTTATTAAAGCATCTATATCGCAATTGCTTTTTCCATAGCTTAGGCAATAATCGTCTACATAATTGTAAACATTTTCGTTGTATAAGGCGTCATCAAATATGCTGTTGCTACGCTTATATAAATAGCTTTCTATATATTTGCTTATATAGGGCAAGGCGTTTGTTTTTTGTCTTGATATACTTATACCTACTATATCATGCTTGCTTTTATTTAATATTTTTCCGCAAACCAAGCCGGATATTGTCATACCTGTACCGCAGGCTAAAAATATTTTATCAAAATTCTGTTTTAACTCAATCTCTTGCTCTGTTATTTCTTTATAAACCTTTGCATATGCGGCTACGGGCACATGCTCATTGCCTCTGCCCTTGGAGTTTCCGTTTATATAATAGGGTTTATAGCCTTTTTCAGTTAAATTTTCCATAACTGTTTTTATAGTTTCAGCCACATTTTCCCTTGTACAATAAACATATTCAGCGCCAAAGGCCTTAGCCATTTTGTAGTTTGAAAACAAGTTGGGGTCAAGACCTTCCTCCAGCAGGGAGACTATAGTACAGGGTATATTTTTTTGGGCACATAGGTTGCTTATAACTCTGCAAAGGTTGCTTTGCGGTCCGCCATAAGCAATCATATGGTTGCAAGCCTTTTCTTCCATATCCTTCATAAACTCCAAGGATATTCTTGCCTTGTTGCCGCCAAAGGAAAAGGGTAATAAATCTTCCCTTTTTATAAATAAATTATTGTTGTACTCATCCTTATATAAAAAATGTAAAGGGGTTTTTGGTAAGTTCATAATGCTAATTTCCTCTCAAAGCCCTTATGGTTTGTATTAAATAATTAAAACTTTTAGCTTTTGTAATATACGATGCAGAAATATATATGGCTATACCTGCAACTACTTGTGTTAACAATAAAAACACAGGAGATAAGCCTATAAAATTCAATAAATAAACGGCTAAACCCATAATCAAGCTTAAACATATATTGGGCAATAAATCTTTAAGCTGTTCAATAGGTCCATAGTTTACTAAAGCCTTATTAGGTGCGGAGTTTACATAGGCGGATATTATAGAGCTTATTGTGCCACCCCACACTATTGCCTCAACACTTTTAAACATAAATATGCTTATTAATAATATTACTATGCCATAACTTTTTTTAATTATCTCTATCCATAAAAAAATATTGCTTTTACCTTGCGCATTTATGGCTTGCAAATTTGTAGTGTGTATAGGGTATAGGGCAAAATCCAAACAGGAAATTTGCAAAAATACAACACAGGGTAGCCATTTATCTGTTAAAAGTATTGATATTAAAGGTTTTGCAACTAAGGCCAAACCCGTCATAAGTGGGAATACAAAATATGTACTTAATAATAAAGATTTTTGCATAAAATCCTTAATTCTATTTTTATCATCTTGCTGTGATGATAATACAGGCAAAAGTACACTTTGTATAGAACCGTTTACGCTGTTCATTACAAGCTCTGGAAACTGCCTGCCCCTATTATAAAAACCCAGGGCGGTATTGTCATATTTTTTACCTATAACAAGACCTCTAAGGTTTTCATAAACGACATCAATAAGGCCGGATATCAATAACTTCCAACCGAAACTTAAAAGTTTTTTAAGCTTTCAAAGTAAAATATAACCTTTGGATACCATTTTAGCTTATATAAAAGCAAAAGAGTCAATATTATTTGATTGCTTAATTGTTGGGCAACAAGGGCCCAATAAGCAAAGCCCAAGTAGGCCATAGCTATGCCTATTATGCCGGAAATTAATGTGGACAACAGGCTGCTCAGCATTAGGGTTTTAAATTTCATCTCCCTTGATACTATGGCAAATTGTACAACACTGAAGGCGCCCGGAAACAAAATCAAAGCTAAAACCCTAAGCACAGCACTAAGTTGTGGGGTTTCAAAATAATTGGAAATAGTTGGAGCACTAATAAACAATACAATATATACTACAAGGGCTACAATAAGGCTAAAATAGAAGGAGGAAGAATATTCCCGCTCACCTACATCCTTTCTTTGCACAAGGGCTGTATTTAGGCCACTTTGCACAAACACTCTTGATATGTTTATAAATATTACAAGTATGGTTAATATTCCATAATCGCTGGGGTCAAGCAATCTTGCTAAAAATATGTTTATTATAAAGGCTATTGCCTGGTTGCCGAAATTTTCAGCAAATTTAAATATAAAGGAGGAAAACACGCTGTTTTTTTGCACCTTGTTACCTCCTTATAAGCTTTTTTATTAAATTTAATAACTTTGTGGGCATTAATATTTTCGTATAAAACTTAAATTTATCCATTAAGCTAAGCTTATTATACTCTGCTTTTAAATCATTATCCTTTAATACATCCAAGCTGTTAGCGCAAAATAACATTGAATGTAAAAATATACCCATACCCTCATATATTTCTTTACGGTATTTAGCCTTTGTATAATCGTCCAAATCCTCGAGCATTTCAACAGCACGAGAATATCTATCAAACATTACAGCTTTATCTTCCTTGCTCCATAGAGCAAGGGCAGAGTTTGGAACGTTTTCCCTATAAACACTGCTAAAAATATGTATATACCTTGCATAACCTGCGGCTGTAAAAAACAGCTTAAAACGCAAATCCCCATAAGGGCACATTTTATCGTGGAATGTAGAAGGCATGGCCTTTAAGGTTGATGTTGGAAACAAAAATGTTGCAGTAGGTATAAAACTAAGCTTAATTATTTCACCAACATCGTAGCTTTTATCTTCAGCATTATAATATTTGGCTTCATTTTCGTAGTAAGGTATAAAGTTTCTATCGGCTTTTTGGCCGCTTAAATCCTTTATAATGCCGTTTGTAAAACAAAAGCTGCAATCCGGGTTAGATTCCATATAATCAACCTGTTTTTGAAGCTTGTCTTTGCTTATCCAATAGTCATCGCCTTCGCATAGAGCAATATATTTACCCTTTGCTCTGGGAAAATTAAATGTTTCGTTTATGGGCACACCCTTTGAGTATTGGTTTTTCTTTTGTAATATGGGCTTTATAATATCGGGGTATTTTTCGGCATAACTTTTTA
>JAAZPT010000159.1 GCA_012797085.1 Christensenellaceae bacterium
GTTTTTGATAAAGAAATTGAGCCTACAACCGTTAGAAAAGCCGCAAACAACTTTATATCGAACAACCATAACAAGCTTATTGCTATATTTATAGGAGATGAGGAAATAGGCTATAAGTATGTAATTGCCTCCTCCACCATAGACACCAGAAAATATGCAAATATATTAAAAGAAAATTTTAATGCAAAAGGCGGCGGTCCTGCAACATTAGTACAGGGTACTGTAAACGCCAACAAAGATGATATTCAAAAATTATTCAATTAAGAAAGTTGAGATTTAATAAATGAGCAATATTTTTAAAACAAAATGGCAGAAATTTTTTAAAAGATATATTGTTGATGCATCAAGTTCTATGGCCTTAGGTGTGTTTGCTTCCCTTATTATCGGCTTGATATTTGAACAAATTGCTAAACTATTTCCCTTAGAAGTATTTAATATAATAATAAGTGTTTTAAGCGCAAATTCCCCTGTTATCGGTGCTGCAATAGGTGCTGCAATAGCATATAAACTTGAATGTAAACCTCAAACATTGTTTGCCGCAGTAGTTGCCGGAGCCATTGGTTATAAATATTCCGGCCCGGTAGGAGCATATTTTGCAACATTAGCTGCTACAGAAACCGGAAAGCTCGTTGCAGGAAAAACAAGCTTTGATATATTGCTTGTGCCCTTTGTTGCTTTATCTTCCGCAGGACTAACAACTTGGTTGTTAACACCGCCTATACTGGCCTCAATAAACGCCTTACAAAGCTTTTTAGAAACAAGCACATTGTTAATGCCTATACCTATGGGGATAATAATATCAACCGTATTCGGTTTAGTATTAACTGCACCAATATCCAGTGCAGCATTAGCTGCTGTAATATTTACAACAGTGGATGGCAGCCCGTTAAGTCAAGGCTTACAATTAGCAGCAGGTGCTGCAACCGTTGGTTGTTGCTGCCAAATGGTTGGTTTTGCCGTAGCCAGTTATAGAGAAAACAAGCTGCCCGGCCTTATTGTTCAAGGCATAGGCACAAGTATGTTGCAATTTGGAAATATTATGGCTAAACCGATAATATGGTTGCCTCCAACAATAACATCAGCTATATTGGGTATTTTTTCAACAACATTATTTAAAATGAAAAATGCATCTGCAGCTGCAGGTATGGGTACATCAGGTTTAGTAGGTCAAATTGGTACAATAACCACTATGCAAAGCGAGGGCATAGTAATTGTTTTAATAAAAATATTAATTATTCAAATTATACTGCCTGCTATAATAACATTGCTTATAAGTGAATTTATGCGTAAAAAGAACTGGATTAAGTTTGGAGATATGAAGTTGGATCTAAAATAATAATTGAAAAGCTATAGCTCTTTAAAAATCAAAACCCCTCTCCTAAAATTAGGAGAGGGGTTTTATATTATTTATCCCATGCCTTGTTGGTTTTATTAACCTGATTAGACCAATCTTGACTGTCCGGATTATTAACATTGCTTGGCAATGAGTAACCGCTCTTTAAAACCAAACCTATATCGGCATTATAGTAACGTTCTCCGCTGATAACATTAAGTTTACTACAGTAGCCATACACGTCATCACTTTCATCAAGTATAGAGCTTAAGAAAGGATATTCTTCATTTGGTGCTGTTATTGTAAAGCCATCCGGCAGCTCAAGCCTTAATGTATATGTTCCGGGATATATATCTTTAAACCTATAGTAGCCATTGCCGTCGCTTGTTGTATTATAAACTTCCTTATCATCAACCAACAAGCTCAATTTCAGGTTTGCTATTGCAGGCTCACCTTCATCAGGAATACCGTTTTTATTTAAGTCAACCCATGCATAATCACCCACATAAGCGGGTAAAACATAAACAACATCCATGTTGCTCATTGAATTGGGCATTTTAACAGTTATTATACCAGATTTTCCCCTACCATTTGGACTTGTACTTTCAATAATATGAGGAATATCTTCATACATTTTGTCGTCCTTGGCAACAAACAACTCACCATCAAAGCCATCTGCTTCTATATAATAGTCGCCGGGTAGTAATCCATCAAAAACATAGCTGCCGTTTTCATCTGTAATGGTTGATTTTATAAGGTTGTTTGTTTTGGCATCGTAAATATCTAAATTAAGCTCCGCCTTAACTTCTTGTGCGCCTTCTTTATCTAACCAAACCTTACCACTTATTTTCATGTATGTTACAACACCGGCGCTGGCCTTGTCAAATTCTTCATTTTCTATAATTTCAACATTTTCCATTAAAAGTACATTGTTGCCCTGTTTATCAATACCCTCTACAAAAGTGCTTTCGCCTGCCGGGGCAGTTTTGGCACCTTCAGGCAATTTAAGCATTATTATATATTTGCCTGGCCTCAAATTATCAATTAAAACTATCCCTTTATTATCACTTTTAGCTTCAGCAACAGATTTTCCGCTAACATTATCGATTAAGCTTATATGGGCTCCTTCAAAATCTTTTTCTCCCTCATCATGCTTGCCGCTCAAGTTTTCATCAAGCCATGCATGAACTTTTATTTTGCCGGGAACTGTTACACCGATTAATGCCTCTTTACTGTTTATTAGCTTTGTTTGGTCTATATCATTACTTTGTTCATTAAACCTTGACCATTCAAGTAAATCATTACTCTTTCCGTTAGAAAATATATATGTTTCAGGTAATTTTGCAGTTACTGTAATCTTACCGGGGCGAATATTTTCAAAGCTGAACTCACCATTGCTATCTGTAATAACATTTATATCCTCTTGCTTTTTATTGTTTGAGGTAATAGAAATTGAAACACCTTCTAAGAATTTTTCATCTTCATCCATATTTCCATTGCCGTTTTTATCATGATAAAAAGCACCTTTATAATCGGCAAGTTTTACAAGACCACCAAGGGGTGCCTCATACTCATCACCAACATTGAACTTGAATGTATCGCTTACATATTCTAAGCCAGTGGCTTTAAATGTGTTTCCATTTTCATTAAACTCAGCAAACTCAATACCCTCACCTATTGTATACTTTATTTTATATTCATTGGGCATAACACCATCAAATTCATATTCGCCATTGTTGTTGGATGTGCTTGTTAATATTGTATTGTCATTAGCATCTAAAAGTTCAACATTTACGCCCTCAAAGCCCGGCTCGCCTTCATCCATAAGGCCATTGTCATTAAGGTCTTCAAACAGTTTGCCTTTTATAATTCCGGATAATATCATACCCGCATTTATTGATGTATTATCATTATTCATAACAACATCTATGGGGAATGTTACACCGTAACCATCTTCAATATGGCTTATTGGATTTTCAGATTCTTCTTCTATAGCTAAACGCCTAACAAACATATGATCTTTAATGGGTTCAATTTTTATAATAACCTTACCCTTATATAAGCCGTCAATGCGGTATTCACCCTTGCTGTTTGTTTTTGTTTCAAAAAGCATAGTTCCATTTTCATCAAAGGCAAATACGTTTACATTTTTTACCGGCTTTTCATTTTTATCAAGTAATCCGTCAAAGTTTTTATCTATAAATACTTTGCCGCCTATTTCAACTTTTTTAGCCACACCAATCACAACAGCTGTTTCAACGTTGTTTTCTATACGGACATCCGAAACTGTAAACTCTCTTCTGTTGCTTCTTTGTTCAAACTTGTTGCTATTTGATATATTTCCACTGCCTACTATAGTAAATTCACTGCCGTCATTCGGCACAATAGCCCTTATTTTATATTTGTTTTGCCTTAAGGCTTGAAATTTAAAGTTACCGTTTTCATCAGTTTTTATTTTACCACAGGATGTGTTTTTATAATCTCTTATAGCCTCTACTACAACGTTTGCAACCCCTTCTTCGCCCTCATCAAAAACACCGTTATAGTTTACATCAAGGAATGCTTTGCCAACCAATACGCCCGGTTGAACAACACCTATATTTACATTCTTTCTTTGCTCACCAACAGAAAGCTTAAAGTTCCTATTTTCTGTATGACCAACATAGGGAGTAAAAACACTTCTCATATCCCTATCGCCTTCTACTGTATATATGGCAAAAAGGTTGCTTTCCGGTATATCCACCTTAAGGTTATATGTGCCATTTTCAAGGTTTTCAAAAGACCAAAGGCCAGTATCATCAGTAGTAAAAGTATATTCTCTCTTGTCTTTTTGGCTTTTTAGTGAGATGATTGCGTTAGCAAAGCCTGCTTCATCCGGCTCCATAATGCCGTTATTATTAGCATCAAGCCATACTTTACCGCCAATTGACGATGTTGTTTGCAACCCTTCTGCTAATGAAATTCCACTTGCAAAAGCTATATTTATAATGAAAAATAAAACTAATAAAATATATAATAAACGACGCATTTAATCATACTCCTTAACCCAAAATAATAATTATACTTTACCATAAAAAAAGTCCATATGCAATTTATATTGATAAGCTTAAATGTTTTAAAAAATCAAAATTTACATAAATAAAAAAGAGGCATAGCCTCTTTTTGCTGTTTACTGTTATTATTATGCCGGATTAGGAGCATCAACAGGGCAGGCAGCTGCACAAGCACCACAATCGATGCATGCATCAGCGTCGATGGAATAAATGTCGCCTTCAGAAATAGCATCTACCGGGCACTCTGCCATGCAAGCACCACATGCGATACAATCGTCATTAATTACATATGCCATAAAATAATCCTCCTTAATAAATTAAAATTATTAATTTTATAATACAACTTTAGTTGATGCCATTATATTACCATGTACCTGTTTTGTTAGTCAAGACAAACAATTATTTTTTATTGTAAAATTAATGTATTGCATGCTATAATAAGAACCGTAATTATTTTAAACACTTTGGAGGGTTAATATGTATCAAATTACTTGCTGTTCTACTGCAGATATGCCGCAGAGTTTTTTTGATGATAGGAATATAAAATATGTTATGTTTCACTATCTTATAGATGGCAAAGAATATCCCGATGATTTAGGTAAAACAATGAGCTTTGACGATTTTTACTCAAGAATCAAAGCCGGTGCCATGCCCACAACATCTCAGGTAAACGTGGAACAATATATTGAAATGTTTAAGCCAATATTGGAAGAAGGTAAAGATATAATCCATATAAGCCTTTCATCAGGAATATCCGGCTCCTATAATTCTGCCCTTATTGCACAAGAAAACATGCAAAAAAAATTCCCTGAAAGAAAAATTTATGTAGTTGATAGCCTTGCTGCCTCATCCGGCTATGGTTTGCTTGTAACATTAGCTGCAGATAAAAGAGATGAAGGCATGGGTGTTGATGACCTTTATAATTGGATTGAAGAAAACAAATTAAATATACATCATTGGTTTTTTACAGATGATTTAACCCATTTTAAACGTGGTGGCCGTGTTTCCGCTACGAGTGCCGTATTGGGTAACTTATTAAATATTTGCCCCCTTTTAAATGTTAGTAATGAAGGTAAGCTTATACCTCGTGAAAAAATCAGGGGAACAAAAAAAGTTATAAAAGAAATGTTTAAAAAAATGCAAACTCATGTAGCCGATGGTACTGATTATAACAGTTATTGTTATATAAGCAACTCCTCTAGGCAAGAGATTTCAAAAGAGCTTGCATCAATGATAGAGGCGGAATTCCCCAAGCTAAACGCTAAGGTTATGATAAACAGCGTTGGTACTGTTATTGGTGCACATACGGGTCCGGGTACCGTTGCATTATTCTTTGTTGGCGATAAACGTATAGATTAAGAGCTGAAAAGCTCTTTTTATTTAAAATAAAATATTATTATGTTATAATACTGATAATATTCTAAAACCTTGGAGGTTTATATGTTTAAAAGAACAATAGCAATTATTTTAATATTTATTGTTGCCTTTACGAGTATGGCTTTTGCGAAAAACCAAACACCAAGCCCGATTACGCCATATGCTTTGGATGCCGTACCACTGAATAACGAAGGGCAGCATCATTATTTATTGCTATGCACCGACCAGTGGGATTTTAATCCCAACCGCTTAGGCAATACCGACGGAATACTTTTGCTTACATTGGACACAAGGGTTAAAAGGGTTATGCTAACTTCCTTTTCAAGGGATATATTAGTACAAAGACCTGATGGCGTTATAGGCAGAATTACTTTTATTGCAAAAAACTATGGTCCCGATGCTTTGTGTGAAATTATGAGCACACACTTCGGTGTTAAAATAGAAAAATATATTCTTTTTGATATGAAGCATGTTGAAAACATAATTGATCATATAGGTGGCGTTAATATTGAGGTAAACAATGCTGAGGCAAGATACTTAAAAAGGTATGCTATCCCCAGAGATTCTACAGTACCTCAAATGGATTTAGAAGGAAAATATCTTTTTGACGGCCATGCAGCAGTAATATTTATGCGCATACGCAAAGTTGGAAACGGTGATTACGGCAGAACACAAAGGGTTAGAACCGTATTAAGCACAATAGCCGACAAATGCAAAGTTATGGATAAAAATCAAGCCGAAGATTTGTTGGGTGCAATTATTGATAATATAGGCTTAACAAACATGTCGTTAGCTGATATGTTTACTGCATTAGGTTATGCCCTTGATTTAAGAGGGGCGGAAGTAAAACAACTTAGTATACCAAGTGCCGATGCTCATAAAATAATAATGTATGCCGGTATGATAGTTATGGATTTGGACTATGAAAAAGCAAGAAAATCTATAGCGGATTTTTTAGGCGACAGCTTTTTGGTTGTGGATTAGTATTTACCATAACCTTATATATTTATACTTTACTTATAATTGTCCCTAATTACAATAAAGGCAAAGGATAATTTATGAATGATATTTGTTTTGAATTTAATAACAAATGTTTTATATACAGAGTTGGCGCCATAATAATAAGGAATAACAAGTTGCTTATGGCAACAAACCCTAATGTTACATTTTACTATACAGTAGGCGGCAGAGTGCTTTTTGGTGAAAGCTCACAGGAAGCCCTATTGAGAGAAGTGCGTGAGGAAATTGGTATAGAGCTTGAAATTGATCGCCTTGCCTTTATAAATGAATCTTATTATAGAATATATGAAAACAAAAAGATGGCCCATGAAATAGCCCTTTATTATATTATGAAGGATAATGATACCTTGGATGATATAGCAATGAACTATAAGGACGGAACATATAACAACACACTTAAATGGTTTAATATAAAGGATTTAAATAAGCAGTATATTTACCCTGAATTTTTAAAATATGAATTGTTAAATTTAAGTAATGGTATAAAGCATATAATAACTATAGAATAAAAAAAGAGTTGATATATATCAACTCTTTTTTATTAATCCTCCAACTCATCAAGAAGTTCAAAATCCGGGTCTTGTTCTGCATCTATATCGTCATCATAATCGCTATTTGATGCTATTTTGTTTTCACTAATTTCCGCACGTATTGTTGAGTCGATTTCTGCAGCAATATCAGGATTTTCCTTTAAGAATATTCTTGCATTTTCCCTGCCTTGACCAATTTTTTGATCATCATAAGAGAACCATGCGCCACTCTTTTTGATAATATCCCTTTCAACAGCCAAGTCAAGCAATGTGCCTTCCTTACTTATGCCTTCGCCGAATATTATATCAAACTCGCAAGCACGGAAAGGTGGTGCAACTTTGTTTTTGCTAATTTTAACCTTTGTACGGCTACCAACGACTTCTTGACCGCTTTTTAATTGCTCACCCCTTCTAACTTCCATACGAACGGAAGCATAGAACTTAAGGGCACGTCCGCCAGGTGTTACCTCAGGGTTACCAAACATTATGCCTACTTTTTCACGCAATTGGTTAATAAAAATAACTGCTGTATCGGTTTTGTTTACTATACCGCTTAATTTACGCAAAGCTTGGCTCATAAGCCTTGCTTGAACACCAATAAAGCTTGCCCCCATTTCACCTTCTATTTCAGCCTTGGGTACTAAAGCTGCAACACTGTCTATTACAAGGGCATCTATGGCACCGCTTCTAATAAGCATTTCTGCTATTTCAAGGGCTTGCTCACCATTATCGGGTTGAGATATATAAAGGTTATCAATATCAACACCTATATTTTTTGCATATATCGGGTCAAGGGCATGCTCGGCATCAATAAAGGCACATATGCCTCCTTTTTTTTGCGCCTCTGCAATTACATGAAGGGCAACGGTTGTTTTGCCTGAGCTTTCCGGTCCATAAATTTCAGTGATTCTGCCACGGGGAATACCACCGACACCTAATACCATATCAAGTCCTAAATCACCTGTAGATATAACATTTATATCCTGCATAGGGGTATCACCATATTTTAGTATGGCTCCCTTACCAAAAGCTTTTTGCACGTCATTTAATGCCCGTGTCATAGCCTCTAACTTTTGTGCATTGTTGGAATCTTTTACATCAACTTTTGTTTTTTCAGCCTTTTTTCTTGCCATATTTCCTCCTATGCTCCTTTAAGAGCGCTTTTATTTTTAATGAAGTAATCTACTCCGGATATTATGGTCATTATCAAAGCTAATGCCATAATTATTTGTTTTATTGGGAATGTGCCAAAGGGCGCATTATTTGTAAAGTAGAATATCAGTGCTATCATTTGTAAAGTTGTTTTGTATTTGCCGTAATTGCTTGCAGCTATTACAACATCTTGCGTTGATGCCACAAGCCTTAAACCGTCAACGGCAAGTTCACGGCAAAGTATTATTATAAATACATAGGCCGGCAGCTCTTTTAATGCAACAAACATACACATTGTACTTAGTACAAGCAACTTATCAGCA
>JAAZPT010000160.1 GCA_012797085.1 Christensenellaceae bacterium
AATTGTAATAGATATGGTTTTTGATAACTTTAAAACTAAAAAGTGTTTTCAAATAATTACAGATTATCCTGAGCCTATTGTTGATGTTATTTTGAAAATGAGTAGAGGAGCAACTGTTACAAAGGCCCAAGGAGCTTTTACTAATGAAGATAAATATATAATACTTACTGTTGTAAGCAGGCCACAAGCTGCAAAATTAAGGAGTGCCGCAAAAGCAATAGATCCTCATTGCTTTGTATTTATTACAACAACTACAGATATTATCGGTAAAGGTTTTAGAGCCTATAATTAGAAATGAGGAAATAATGCGATTACAAAAATATATGGCGCAATGTGGAGTTGCTTCAAGAAGGGCAGCTGAGGAAATTATTAAAGAAGGAAGGGTTAAAATTAATGGTAACATAATTACTCAAATGGGAGTGTTGGTAGAACCAGATGATTTTGTTACCCTTGATGACAAGCCTATTAAAATAGAACCAGAAAAACATTATATAATGTATCATAAACCAATGGGTGAAATAACATCCGTAAAGGATGAGGCGGGTAGGCCAACGGTTCTTGATAAGTTTAGAGACTATCCTGTTCGTATTTATCCGGTAGGCCGTTTAGACTTTAATAGCGAGGGCTTGTTACTTTTAACAAATGATGGTGAATTGGCAAGTAAAATGTTACATCCATCACGCAAGATGGATAAGGTTTACTTGGCAAGGGTTTCCTATAAAGTAGAGGAGGCAGATGCAAAAAAACTGGAAAAAGGTGTTTATATAGATGGCTATAAAACAGCTCCGGCAAGGGTAAAAATATTAAATGCAAATAACTTATTCACAGATATTATGATTACCATTCATGAGGGGAAAAATAGGCAGGTTCGTAAAATGGTAGAGTCAATAGGTCATCAAGTTGTTTTGCTTAGACGTGTTAGGTTCGGCTCATTGGAACTTGGAGATTTGCCTCGAGGAATGTGGCGTAGGCTCAGTGATGTAGAGCTAAAAAAGTTAAAAAAACTTTTGTTATAAAAATTATTTAATTTAGGAGGAATTTTTATGGAAAATTCTTTTTTGGCAGGTACGATAATAATATATATTATTTGTGCATTAGCCGTAGGTGCTTCAATTGCACTCGCTGTATACCTAATAAAATGGGTTAAAGAGCAAAAAAACGAAAATAAAGAAATTGAAAGAATAGCTGATCTTATACGCAGTGGAGCAGATGCATTTATGCGCAGAGAATACATGGCCCTTGGAGTATTTGCAGGAATTATTGCTATACTTATATTTGTTTTCTTGCCAAGGCCAATTTGGTTAGCCAGCTCAATTGCCAATAACTTAAAAATGTCCATAGCTTATATCTGTGGTACAATTTTTTCTGCTATAGCGGGTAAAGTTGGTATATTTGTTGCATCATTAGCTAATGCCAGGTGTGCTGAAGCAGCATCCAAAGGCGTTAAACCGGCATTTTTAATTGGTTTCCGTGGTGGAGCAGTTATGGGCTTATTGGTTGTAGGTTCATGCTTATTAGGTGTTATGGGTGTTATGATTTTTGTTGGCGATGCATCCGTACTTTTAGGCTTTTCCTTTGGTGCAAGTTCCTTAGCTCTTTTTGCTAAAGCCGGTGGTGGTATATTTACAAAAACAGCTGACGTAAGTGCTGACTTAGTTGGTAAAGTAGAATTAAATATACCTGAAGATGACCCTCGTAACCCTGCCGTTATTGCAGATAACGTAGGCGATAACGTAGGCGACGTTGCCGGTATGGGAGCAGACTTGTTTGACTCAAACGTGGCTTCAATGTCTGCTGCAATCGTTATGGCAAGCGCATTAGATGGTGGAACAGGCAAAAACGTTATGATGGTATTCTGCTATGCTGCATTGGGATTAATTGCTTCAATTATTGGAATACTTACAGCAAAAATAGATGAAAATGGAAGTCCATCCAAGGCATTAAATAACTCAACATATTTTACAACAGGATCATTCCTTGTACTTACAGCATTAGCCACATTAATTTTCGGCTTTGATTGGAGAATTTGGGGTGCATCCGCAGTAGGTTTAATGGTTGGTGTTGTTATTGGTTTGGCAACAAACTTCTTTACAGATGATAATATGCCAATAGTTAAAAAAGTTGCTCATGCTTCTAAAACAGGCCCGGCATTTACTATATTATCCGGTGTTTCCTACGGTTTTTTATCCGTATTACCCGCAATGGTAGGTATTGCTTTTTCAGCATTAGTTGCTTATAAACTTTGTGAAACTATAGGTTCAGGCTATGGTATGTTTGGTATATCAATGTCAGCAGTTGGTATGCTATCTATTGTTGGTATGATAATTTCAAACGATGCTTTTGGCCCAATTGTTGATAATGCAAGGGGCTTAGCTGAAATGGGTGGTTTAGGCGAAGAAACAATAAGGGTTGCCGATGAGCTTGATAGTGCCGGCAACACTGTTAAAGCAGTTACAAAAGGCTTTGCAATTGGTGCTGCCGGTTTAACAGTTATCGCTTTGCTAGGAGCCTTTATTAGTGAAGTTAATGTAACAGTTATTGAGCTTGGCCTAGGTGTTGAAAGATTATTAACCGGTTTTAACTTAATTGACCCAACTGTATTTTTTGGAACATTAGTTGGCGCAGCAATACCTGCGGTATTTTCAGCAATGCTTATATTGGGTGTTGATAAAAATGCACAAAGAATGATTAAAGAAATACACCGTCAATTTGATGAGATAAAAGGCTTAAAAGAAGGTGTTCCCGGGGTTGAACCTGAATATAATAAATGTATTGATATCGCTACAACCGGTGCTTTGAAGGAGCTTGTTCCTGCAGGTTTAATGTCTATAATAGCCACACTATTAGTTGGCTTTATAGGCGGTGTAAATGCAGTGGGTGGCTTCTTGTTAGGCAATATAGTAACAGGTTTATTGTTAGCATTGTTTATGTCTAATGCCGGTGGTATTTGGGATAACAGTAAAAAGTATATTGAAGCCGGAAACGAAGGCGGCAAAGGTTCCCGTGCTCATAAAGCTGCAGTTATCGGTGATACAGTAGGCGATCCCTTCAAGGATACATCCGGTCCATCAATAAACACACAAATTACAGTTGTTTCACTTGTTGCATCACTAATGGCATCAATATTTCTACAGTTTTCAATATTCTAAACAATCTAAAAAGGAAGCCTTAAAGCTTCCTTTTTAGATTGAATTAAAAAACAGCCACAACAGCTGTTTTTGGTGCGCCATTAGGGACTCGAACCCTAGACACCCTGATTAAGAGTCAGGTGCTCTACCATCTGAGCTAATGGCACTTATTTAACACAAAAAATATTATAACAACAGCATTACAATTTGTCAACAAAAAAATATGCAAATACAAGCTGAAAAGTTACTTTTATAAGTTCTGTTAATTGACAAGAGGACTTGTTTTAGTGTATTATTCATATTGAATATCTTAGTATAGGAGATTTTTATTATGCCGGAAATTAAGTTAAAAGTAGAGCTGATTCGTAACACATTACAACCTGAAGAACTTGTTGCAATGGGTGCAAAACTTTGTTATACCAACATGGATTTAAACTCCTTACAGGATAAAATCAGTACAAGCGATCAAAGTGCATTTATACAAAAATTAAATGCCTTAGGTCATAATTCTGTGCAAGAACATGCATCCTTTACTTTTGCAATTTCAGGCATTAGCCGTGTTTGCTTGGCACAGTTAACGCGTCATAGAATAGCCAGTTTTTCAGTGCAAAGTCAAAGGTATGTATCCTTCGGTGATGGTTTCAATTTCATTATACCTCCTAAAATTGCTGCCCTTGGCGATGATGCAAAACAAGAATATATTGATCAAATGAACACCATGCACAAATGGTATAAACAATGGCAGGATAAATTAGGCAAAGGCGAGCAAGGAAATGAAGATGCACGTTTTGTGCTTCCGGGTGCTTGCGAAACAAGGCTGATATTAACAATGAATGTTAGAGAACTTAAACACTTTTTATCCTTAAGAATGTGTAACAGAGCTCAATGGGAAATTAGAGCCTTGGCTACAGAAATGTTTAAAATTGCCCTTAATATAGCCCCTGTATTGTTTGAAAATGCCGGGGCAGCTTGCTTAAGGGGTGTATGTCCTGAAGGCGGTATGTCTTGTGGCTTGGCAAACGAAATTAGAGAAGAAAGAAAACAGCTATTACTTAACTTAAAAAAATAGGAGGCTATTATGGCATTTTATGATAAATCTCCTAATAAAGGGAGAAAAGGTTTTGGCGCTAAAGGTGCCGGTAATCCACAAAA
>JAAZPT010000161.1 GCA_012797085.1 Christensenellaceae bacterium
TTATCCCTTTTATATTGTTCAAGGCTTTATAGGCATAGCTTATATTAAGGGTATCAATTGCCATTATGATTTCATCTAAATATGAATTTTTAAAGTTAACATTTAAATTAGAAATTTGCAAATCGCCTGCCTCAAGTAGTATGCCCACTCCTTCAACCAAGCGTTCCGCTATAACAGAATATATTTCTTCAAAATGATTTTGTATATTATTTATATTATTAAAGCTTTTTGATAATGCAAAGGTAAAATCTACATTGCCGTATATATCCTTGCCGGCTATAAGCTCATTAATTAGGTTGCGAAGTTTTTCCCTAAACATATATTTATTTTGATTGCTGTAATTAATTATGCCCACAATGGCATTATTTATACAAACAAACTCAAACTCGGTACATAGGGTTTTAAGTATGCTTTCAAATTTTTCTTCAAACTTGTTTTTTATAACAAGCATAGCTTGAGCGTTTAAAGCATCTCCATCCACCTTAGCCATTAAAAACTGTGTTATATCCTCTTTTAAATTAATGTTGTATTTTTGTACTATAGCATCAAAGTTGCGCTCACTAAAGTTGGATGTGCTTATATCAATTAAAAATTTTTGCCTTGTAGTCTTGTTGTGGCTAATATTTTGTTGTGTTTCGTTTTTCAGTTTGTTTTTAATTTTTGCCAATGAAGCATTTATTTGTTCTTTGTTTATAGGCTTTAGCAAATATTCACCTACACCATAACTTATTGCGGTTTGGGCATAGTCAAACTGGGCATAGCCACTTATAACTATAGCCTCAAGCTTTCTGTTTACTTCCCTTGCTTTTTTAATAAGTTCCAAGCCATCATAACCCGGCATACGGATATCCGTAATTAAAATATCGGGCTTTAAGCTTTCAATTTTTTCAAGGGCCTCTATGCCGTTATTTGCCATCGCTACAATTTTCATCTCAAGGGAATCCCAATCAACCAAGGCTTTAATCAGGCGGCAAATTCTCTGCTCATCATCGGCAATAATTACTTTTAACATATAAACCCTCTTAATAAGTATTTACTTTATTATAACATATTATATAACAAAAAAAGACAACACCGGTTTTTCAACCGGTGCTGTTTGTTTTTAAAGATTATTTTTTAAGTACGCTAACACCAGTGTCAACTACTTCGCCGCCTAAATCTTCTCCTTCCAATGCTTTAACGCAAGCTTCAACGCCCATGGAGCCCATAACATCGGGGTTTTGTGCCATTGTTGCAAGTAGGAATCCATCTTCAATAAGGTTCATAATAGCATCTGATTTATCAAAACCAACGCCGATTATTTCATTGCCGGATGCTTTAATTGCATTTCCTATACCAACTGTTGAACCTTCGTTGCAGCCATATAGACCTACAGCACCTTGTGTTATATAGTTTTCAGCTATTGTTTGGCTCTTAGCAGCATCGCCTTCGCCATATTGTGTTTCCAAAAGTGTAAAGTTTGTACCTTCAAATGCTTCACGGAAACCTTCATCACGCATAACAACTGAGTTTGTAGCAGCATTAACACTTACTATGCCGATTGTTCCTTCTGTAATGCCAGCTGCTGTTAAAGCTTCAAGCATTGTTTGGCCGGCAGTTGTACCGGCTGCCCTGTTATCTGTTGAGAATGTTGCTTCGGCCTCTACGTTTGCAGGAGAGTCAACATAAACAACTTTTATTCCTGCAGCTATTGCTTCATTTAGAGCTCCCGATATTGCATCAGGACCGTTTGCTGCTACCATAATAGCTTGATAGCCGCCACTTACAGCATTGTTAACGCTTTCTATTTGTTGAGCGTCATCCTTTGTGTTAGGTGAAACAAATGCCACTTCTACGCCTAATTCTTGTGCTTTTGCTTGTGCGCCTTCGTTAAGTTTAATCCAGTGTTGGTCAATAGAATCCATTGTAATTAAAGCAATTTTCCATGCCTGGCTTGCTTTTACTGTTTCAGCACTTACAGCTGTAAGGCTAAAAGCTAAACAAATTACAAGAGCGATAGCAAATAATTTTTTCATGATATTTCCTCCAATAAATTTTTATTATAAACGGTAAAACCGTTTAAAACTATTTTGTTCGTTTTTTTATGAGGCTACCACGCCTTAATAAAACATCTAATAATACTGAAAATACAACTATTAAACCAATAACAATACGTTGTATACCAACTTGTGCACCAACCATATTTAAGCCATTTTCCAATGTTTGCCAAACAGCTGCACCTGCAAATGTGCCCAGCAATAGGCCTGTGCCGCCAAGGGGTGATATTCCGCCTATAACTCCGGCCGCAACGGCATACATTTCATAGCTGTTTCCAGCTTCCATGTTGCCCATGCCTGCTTGTGCACATAATATTAAACCAACTACAAAAGCACAAAACGCTGATACTAAATAGGCTTTTGTTGTTGTTAAAAATACGCTTACGCCTGATAGTTTCGCAGCCTCAACGTTTGAGCCAATAGCATATATATGCCTGCCTGTACGAGTTTTTGCAATTATAAAGAAGAATACCGCAAATACTACAACTGCCACTATAAATGTGTTATAAACTCCAAATGTTTTGCCATAGTAGAAAAATGATTGGAACTTATCCGCCGCCTCTTTACCTATTCCGGAAGATATAGCATCAGTATTACGGTTATTATTAACTATATAAGCTATACCTCTTGCAACAAACATTGTGCCCAATGTGGCAATAAAGGGAGGAAGTTTGGTTTTACCAACTAAAAATCCGTTTATTACACCAATTATCAAGCAAATAACCAATGATATTGCGGCTGCCAATATCGGTGCCATACCGCCAGTCATTAATGTGGCGGTAATCATAGCGCTCATGCCTACAACAGAGCCTATTGAAAGATCAATGTTTCCTGTAATAAGCAAATAACTTTGACCAATACCAATAATTAAATATTTAGCCATTGACCTTAGTAGGTTTAAAATGTTGTTTGTTGAAAATACATTAGGCTCTCTTAAGCCAAAAACCACATAAATAATTATTAATGCTATAAAGGCTATAATGGCTGATGCCATGCCCCTTATACTAAAGAATCTGCGAATTGCTGAATTTTTACCCATTATAGTTCCCCCTAAAGCTTTTTATCAAAGCGAGTTGCCAAGCTTAATATTTTTTCCTGGGTGGCCTCTTCCTTTGAAAGTTCACCGGTTATTTTGCCATCACACATTACTATTATTCTATCCGCTATACCCATTACTTCAGGCATCTCGGATGACACAAACATTACTGCAATACCATCTTGTTTAAGCTTATTCATAAGGTGATAAATTTCAACTTTGGCCGCTACGTCTATGCCCCTTGTAGGCTCATCAAACATTACAACACGGGAATCCCTTGCAAGCCATTTACCTACAACAACCTTTTGTTGGTTGCCACCGGATAATGTTCCCGCATCAACTTCCAGGCCTGCCGTTTTAATTAATAATTTATTAACTGCCTTATTGCACATTTCCGTTTCTTTTTTTCTGTTGACTATACCGGCTTTATCACAAATTATATCCAAGTTGGGTAGTGCAATGTTATCTCTTATGGAAAGCTTAGTGCAAAGGCCATCCTTTTTTCTATCCTCAGGCGCCAACACTATACCTGACTTTATAGCATCCTTAACGCTATTTATTTTTAAGGGCTGGCCATCAAGTATAAATTCACCACTATCTTTTTTATCAACACCAAATATTGCACGGGTTGTTTCTGTTCTGCCCGCTCCCATAAGGCCTGCAAAACCTACAATTTCGCCTTCATATAGTTTAAAGTTTATTTCCCTTACCATTTTACCAGCATTCAGGTTTTTAACTTCTAACACGCATTTACCCTTTTCGGTTTTTACTGTGGGGAATTTTTCGGTAATTTCCCTGCCAACCATATTTGCAATAATTTCATCCATGGTCATGGAATTAAAATCATTCATGCAAACAAACTTACCGTCACGCATTATGGTAACTCTATCAACAATTTCTTTTAATTCCTCCAACCTGTGGGATATATAAACTATGCCACAGCCTTTATCTTTAAGGCTATGAATAATTCTGAAAAGATCATTAATTTCCTTTGAGGTTAATGAGGATGTAGGCTCGTCCATAATAAGCACTTTTGCATTTGTTGAAAGGGCTTTTGCAATTTCAACCATTTGTTGTTTTGATACCGGCAGGTTACCTACAATTTCCCTTGGTTTAATATCTATTTGCAAGTCATCAAGTATAGCTTTTGCTACCTTTTCCATTTCATGGTTGGATAAAATTGACATATTGGTTTTTTCTCTGCCCAAAAATATGTTTTCTGCAACGCTTAAATGCCTGCACATGTTAAGTTCCTGGTGTATTATAGCAACGCCTATTTCTTGAGCTAATTTAGGGTTTAAATTTGAATATTCTTTACCAAAAATATTCATCTTACCGGAATCAGCAGTGTAAACTCCGCTCAATATTTTCATTAATGTGCTTTTACCTGCTCCGTTTTCGCCCAACAAAGCCATAACCTCTCCGGATTTTAGCTCAAAGTTCACATCGCTTAAAGCTTTAACGCCCGGGAAGGATTTTTCAATATGTTCCATTCGAACAATTATTTTATCCACGTCATCACCAACCATTATTTATTTATATTAATTATATAATTTTAACCTTTTTAGTAAAGGGGTTAAAATTACGAAAATAGGGGTTAAAATTATCAACTTTAACAAATAAAGTACAAAACAAACAAAAGCCTTGCTTATTAACAAGCAAGGCTTTTATTATAACTATTTAATTATACTCCCCAATAGCCATTAGGCTATTAACATGACGGCTGTTTTTATCTTTATTCATGTTTTTATTAACATGGTTAAGCTGTTTGCCAAGGAAAATCAGGGCTGTCGTGCCTCCACCATCAAGGTTTAAAGCTTCTGTAACGCCAACTTGATGCATTCTATAAGCCATCCAATTCAGGTGGGAACCTTTTGTTTCGTTAGTTCTTCCATCGGCTGTTATTAAAAAATAGTGATTCGGGCTTATCATGCCTATTGCATTGCGTGGCTCACGCAAGTTATTATACCTGCTATCCAAGTCTATAATTTTAGGGTTTATTTCCCCATTTGATACAAGCATTGGCCCGAAGCTAAAACTATGTACAGCACCTAAGCTTAAAAGTTCATCTGCTTTTACTTCGTTTGCCTCATAGGCTTTCATACTTCCATCATTAAATATTGCAAGTATATCCCCCGGTGGCCAATATTTACCATATTTTTTATCCCTATACACTTCTCCGTCACGTATAACAACTCCGCCACTGCGCCTATAAAAGAAGTCATCCGTAAAGGCTAAAACGGCATTGTTTTCTTCGGCGATATCTATGGGGTGAGCATATTTTTTAGGGTTTGCAGTAAATAAGGCTTTAAAGCCCGTGTCGCCCTTTGTTTTAATTTCCGTTTCCATCCAATAATTGTTCATTTGATAGTCTGCATAGCGTTTAATTTCTATAAACAAACTATCATTTATAAACAGCCAGTGGCCGTCATCAAGGTTTTCATACTTGTATGTTCTTTTACCCTCGCTTGTATCTAAAAAGCCATCCTCTGTTAAGTTGGGCATATTAACCTGTGCGTCAGGTTTTACTATAGGCTTTACAGTATCCGCACGGTTTTTCATAACTTCTAAAGGCAGGCAAGCTTTGCTGAATATAAAAGTTTGAATTTCAGGGCTTGCTATACCGTCAACTTCAAAACCGAATGTTTCCTGCACTTTTTTTATTGCATCAGCTGTACTTTCAGTAAAGCTTCCCGATAACGAAACGTTTTTTTCAATGTAGCCTAAGGCCTTTAACCTGCGTTTAAGCTTTAAAACTATATTTGTTTTATCCCCAATTTCAATGGTTTTAAAATTATCCGATATTACAGGAATTTCAAGTATGGCGTCTATGCTGGGTTCAGGAATTTCAGCATAAGCCGTATTTGTTACAATAGATATTGTTATTGCTAAAATAATTAATTTAGCCAAGTATTTTTTCATCTAAAAATTAAAATCCTCCTATATATTCGTGCTTACGAATTTATCTATAACAATGGAATTGTTTTTTACTATACAATCCAAGGCTATTATATCAACATTTTCCTGTTTTGAATACAGTAAAGCCTCTGCAAATTTGGGATGGGTTTCCTTGTTTGGCTCAAAACTGTTTGCCCCTTTAAACTGTATAACAAAAACAATATGCGGTATAAAGCCGTCTTTACTACTTTCCACAAGGGTATTTATGTGTTTTATTCCACGTAAGGTCGGTGCATCGGGGAATTTTGCAATGCCGTCCATCTCAAGGGTAACGCCCTTTACTTCAATTAAGTGTTTTTTATTATCCGCTTCAATATAAAAATCCAAACGAGAGTCCTTATATTTATACTCAGGCTTTATAAGCTTTATATTTTTAAAATAATTTGATGATGATATCCACTCTTCAAAAACTTTATTAACAACTTGAGAATCTATATTAAATAAAACATCATTTTTATAAACGCCTATGAGATCGTATTTGGTTTTGCGGTTTGGATTATCCGCCAGGGCAACAACTACTTTGGCATTGGGTAGAAGCAATTCCCTTAGCCTGCCTGTATTTTTAACATGGCACACCTCTTCATTGCCATTTATGTTTACGATAGCAATAAACCTGTTTTGTCTTGAAACAAAATACCCTTCAATTACATTTTTATATAGCATAATTTACCTTTCTAATGTTTTTACATGGACTATTTTACCATAAAAGCTGTATAATGTTTATGTACAAAATTACATATTAGGAGGATTTATGAAATATAATAGAGATGAAGCTTTAAAACTGCTTAAAGAATATAATAAGGAGCCATTTCATATACAGCATGCCTTTACTGTTGAAGCCTGTATGGGCTATTTTGCAAATAAATTAGGCTATGGCGATGAGCTTGATTTTTGGAAAACCGTTGGACTTTTGCACGATATAGACTTTGGCATGTATGCCGATCAACATTGCAAGGTTGCCCCTGAAATATTGAGCAAAAACGGCTATGATGAAAGGTTTATTCATGCAGTAGTATCCCATGCTTATGGCATTTGCAGCGATGTTGAGCCCCAACATGAAATGGAAAAGATACTTTTTGCCATTGATGAACTAACAGGCTTAATTTGGGCAGCCGCCCTTATGCGCCCCTCTAAAAGCACTACGGACATGGAGCTGAAATCCCTTAAGAAAAAATATAAGGATAAAAGATTTGCCGCCGGCTGCGATAGGGACGTTATAGCAAAGGGTGCGGAAATACTTGGCTGGGATTTGGATAAGCTGTTAAACGAAACATTGGAAGCAATGCAAGCCGTTGAAGATGATATTAATAATCAAATGGGTATATAGTTAAAACCACCTTTTAAAA
>JAAZPT010000162.1 GCA_012797085.1 Christensenellaceae bacterium
AATTGTTTCGCCTACTGTTGAGTATGTGGGATTATTAGCTTCCTTCGTTGCCTCCATTGCAGGTGTTTGGGTTGCATCTACTGTCTTTTCAGCTGTTGCTCCACCCGGAATCCTTATATGGTTGGCTGTAAATTCATTTGTAATTGAGCCTGCATCTATATCAGCTTGAGTTACTTCATATGTATACTCATATGTCCAGGTCTCGCCTACTTCCAACTTACCGTCGGATGTCATTGATTCTGTAGGTGTTATTGTGCTTAAATCTACTAAAGTATCTTCTACCGTTACACCTTCAAGGGTTAAGTTTCCTGTGTTCTTTAGTTTTACTGTGTAGGTAAGCACATCGCCTACTGTTGCGTATGTAGTCTTATTCGCTTCCTTATTTGCTTCCATTGCCGGTGTTTGGGTTGCATTTATTGTATTTTGTGCTTTTACTTCATCCGTAATATCTGCATGAGTTGCTTCAAAGACGTTTGTAATAGAACCGCTATCTATATCAGCTTGTTTTACTGCATATGTATATTCATATGTCCAGGTTTCTCCAACTTCAAGCTTGCCATCCGGATTTTTGGATTCGGTACGCATAGCATTTGTTAAAGTTACCAAGCTATCTGTTACTGATACATTTTCAAGGGTTACGTTACCTGTGTTATTTAATTTTACTGTATAGGTAATTAATTCACCTGCTGTTAAGTAAGTGGTCTTGTTAGCTTCCTTACTTACTTCCATTGCCGGCCCTTGTACAGCGTTTACTGTTTTTTGAGCTGTTACTCCTGCCGGAATATCTACGTGAGTTGCTTTAAATGTGTTAGTAATTAAACTTGCATCTATATCATCTTGAGTTACTTCATGGGTATACTCATATGTCCAGGTTTCGCCTATTTCCAGAATGCCATCCTGATTCATAGATTCGGTAGGTGTTACCGTACTTAAATCTACTAAAGTGTCTGTTACTGATACATTCTCTAAAGGCACATTACCTTCGTTGTTTAGTGTTACTGTATAGGTAATTGTTTCACCTACTGTTGCGTAAGTATTCTTATTAGATTCCTTACTTGCCGTCATTACCGGGTTTGGTGTAAATACGTTTTTAAATTCCACGTTCGCCGGGAATGAAGGTGTAACTATTAGTGCACCGTTGCCACCATCTTCCACCTTAACGGTGAAAGTAATTGTCCTGCTATCATATGCCATTCCGCTTTCGCCAACGGCAGGAATTATTTCATTAATAGTATAAGTGTAGGTGTTTCCAATATCCGCTTGAGTATATTGAATAGCATCAAAGGTGATATTTCCATTTACATCGTTAGACTTTTGTTGTAAAACAATGCCACCGGAGTCTTTAAGTTCAAAGCTGAACTCGTTAGCCCTTAATGTTCTACCGGTAAGTGATTTTGTAGCCCATGCGCCGGAAGCAAGTTCGCCACTGGCTACATAGCTATTATTAAATTCCGTATCAATAGAATATACAGGGGTTACAATGAGGTTTCCATCGTTTAGGAAATTATCGGTAATTGTAACATTAACTTCAACCACGGTCTGGTCATCATAGGTCATGCCTGTTTCCACTACAGCAGGTACAACTTCTCGTACAAAGTAGGTATAGGTTTTACCTATGTCAGCGGAAGTATATTCAATATCTGTAAAGCTTACATTACCTGATGCATCATTGGATTTGGTTTCGATAGTTCCGGTACCGTTATACAATTCAAAGTTGAACTCGCCATCCTTCAATGTACGGCCGGCCAGTTTTTTGGTCACCTGGGGCGTAAATATACCGGTAGCTTGATAAACGTTGCGTACAAGGGTATTTGTTTCCGTTTTTTCGTATCTGCTTGGAGTAAAGTCAACGCCGTTTGCGTTCACTTCCTTCACAAAGAAGTAGTATAATTTAGCTTTTTCATCTCTCTCGTGAATATCATTCCAGTTGAATGTGGTTGTAAACACTCTCTCGGGGTTTTCAGTATATACTGCTGTATTATCCAGATGATAGAGTGCAGCGTTCGGTACAGCTTCCCAATCAGCTTCTACAGCGTTAGCATCAGTGCTGCGATAAAGCTTCATATATACATCGGGACGATTGCTATTATTGCCATATACCCAAACTTTTGTACCGCTTACCGTTATAGTAGGCTGTATATATTTGTTTGTTACTGCGGTTCCGGCAAGGCCATAATCGTTTTCATAGGGGCTTGCATATATGCGAGTATAGCCTGAAACAACATCCTCTTTGAAATAGTAGGTGTATACATTGCCGTTGATATCGGTTTTGTCAACACCGGTCCAAGTATAATCATACTCTATTTTGCCGCCAATTAATGTAGCAGGCCCAACAGTATAATCCTTTGAAACAAGCTGCAATGTTCCGCCATCTATCTTACGGTACAAGCTTAAAACTACCGGTGTATGGTCAAGTATATCGCCGTTTTCCCAGATTTTTTTAGCTGTAACTTCTATTGTGGGTGATGTATAGGTATTGTAAGCAGTAGCGCCACTGGGAGCATAATCCTTTGTGCCGTCTGAAACGGAGGCACTATAAGTAAGCGCATACTCTACCGGTATGGTAGCATCTTCTTCAGTAAAGTAGAAGGTATACTCAACACCGTTATTATCCTTGCGCTGCAAGTTGCTCCAAGTATATGTAAACGTATTTGACGGGCCGGCGGCCGGGTCAATTACAGGTGTGGTTCCTGTTACTTCTTCCATAGTTGCGCCGTTATCAAGTGAGCGCCACAATTTCATTGTTACAGGAACGTGTTCAGCAGAGCTGCCGTTTACCCATTGCTTGATAGCAGTAGCTGTACCATCTGTATTAGGTACATATGTGTTTGTAAATGTTAAGGGATTTGCCGGGTCGGTTAAGCTACCACTGGAAGTGGATACATAAACATTATCACCTTTATGCAATTCATAGCTACCGTTATTTTCAATTAGCCCTTCTTCTTTGGCTGAATAGATATAAGGTATACCGTAACTGTTATAAAGGGGCAAGTTATCCCAAGTATAAGTAAATTTGCTTTCGCCGGGATTTACAGGCGTTACAGGTGTTACTACAGGAGCATCTGTAACCTTTTGCAGCGTTTGCTGCCCTGCTATACCGCGATATAGATTAATTACAACATCATGATCGGACAGCGGACCGTTTACCCAGTTTTTATGTACAGTAAAGCCCGTAGTTGTCTGGTCTGTGTTGGTATTTGTAATTGTAACTAAAAGGGTTTCATCTTTTGTAAGGAAATATTCTTGGGCGGGAGAATAGCTTGGCGTATAACCGTGTGTTTCAATTTCTGTAATTTGATACCAACCTTGCACCACGTTATTGAAATCCATGCTTTCGCCGGGCGCCAAGTAGAATTCATGTAACATTCCATAGGGGTCCACAGCGGAGAATTTGAACTTTAGCTTATCTGTTGCTGCCGGATTATCTACATCACCTGCAGCGGGAGCATCTCCGGCGCCGTTCAAATATGCCTTTGTAACTTTAATATTGGATGTGGGAGGGATCATTGTGTTGGTAACAGTCATGCCCTCTTCGGTTTTAATAAAGTTTAGCGGCATCCAAGTTTCATCGGACGCACCTGCTGAAGCCACTTCAACTACCCAGAAAGTATAGGGTCTGCCGTCTATCCTTGTTAGAGGTAAATTGTTCCATGTTGCGGTACCGTCTGAAGCACCTGTAACAAGTATATCATCAGCGCCGGCCCCATGACCCATTTGCTTAATAGTAATACCGTCAATATTTACGAAACTGCGATATATTCTTAGGTATAAATCGGTGCGATATTTTGAATCGGTGGGTAAAGGAGTAACACCGTCAGGACCTATCCATACTTTGGTTCCGGTTTGGTTGGCACGAGGGATAGTGTAGGTGTTGGTTAACTCAAGAGTACCTACACCGCTTGCGGTAAAATTGGAACCTGCAGGCAAGCCTTCTGCAAAGGCTGTTCCTGTTCCCACACCTTCCTTGATGTAGTAGGTGTAGTCACGGCCCAATGTGTCAGTTGCGGGCAACTTGCCCCAGTTGTTTTGGAAGGTGAACTGAGCATCTGTTTCAGATCCGATACCGATTGTGGGTTCACTGCTTCCCTCTACAAATTCATCTGTAACAGTAGCTCCGGCAACAACAACCTTGCGCCATAGCTGCATTGTAAGGTTGTTATGACGAGCAACTTGACCGTTTACCCATGTTTTTTTACCTACAACGTCTTCCGCTGTAAGGGGTTGTTGATAGGTATTGGTCAAGGCTAAAGTGCCTTCGCCACTTACTGTAAAGTTTGAGCCGGCAGGCAAGCCTTCTGCAAAAGCTGCTCCTGTTCCCACACCCTCTTTGATATAGTAGGTGTAGGTGCGACCCTGAGAGTCGGTTACAGGCTGAGCCAACCATGTTTTTGATACTGTTGCCGTTTGCTCGCTACTTTCTGTAGGAATAGCAAAATCTGTACCGGAAACATATTCGTCGGTTACTGTTGTTCCGCCAACAACAACCTTGCGCCATAGCTGCATTGTAAGGTTGTCGTGGCGCACGGCTTGACCGTCCACCCAGGTTTTTGTACCGGTAACATCTGCATAGGTCATATTATAGGTGTTTGTTACCGTTAGACCGTTTTCGGTGGAAGTAAAGGTGGGTGATAAATCTGTATACTCTTCAACAGTATATGTAATTGTATTTCCGTTAATATCTTTTAGCGGCTTATCTTTCCAAATATATCGCCAGGTATTGCCATCGGCGCTGGGCGCTAACTCACCGCTACCGGTTCCACTTGTTTCATCAACGTTTTGTGAGCCGTCAAGGATACCGTTTGTCCATGTAGTGCCATCAAAAAGCCTGATTACAACTTGCCCGCGCAAAGATTCACCGTCAACCCACTTTTTGGTACCTATAATATTACCGAGGGGCTGATTATAGGTGTTTGTAATGGTATGTACTCCGTTTTCAAGTACCGGCCCGGAAGAAATATAGTTTGTTATAGCTGGTTCCGATACGGAATATTGATACTCTACTTTTTCATTATTAAAGCGTGGTAAATCCATCCATTGGGCATTCCAAGTATTGCCGTCAGCTGAAGGAGCCGTCTCGCCTGTGGCTCCGGGAAGGGCATCGGCTGTTCCATCAAGAGTCAATTCGGAAGACCATGAATCAGCTACGCCATTGGCACTGCGGCTTAGTGTAAGGGTTATATTTGCCGGGCGATCATTTGCGCCGTCTACCCACTTTTTAGCTGCAAAAAAGTCTATAGTTTGTGCTTGGTTTACAACTTTTGTGCTGGCAGAAGACACTATATCATAATCGGCAGGTCCGTCTTTTTCCACAGCATAGAATATATAAATATTACCTTGGGGATCATCTCCATCCAAGTTTTGCCACACGGCAACCCAAGCCTGGTCTTCTGTAACACCGTCAAGCTGAATATCATAGGCTGTGCCCATGTATTCAAATTCCGGGTTTCCGGGTGGTGGACTTTGATAACTGTGATTAATTGTACGATATAGTCCAAATGTAACGGTTGTTCCCGGATCGGGAAGAATATCCCATATCTTTTCGGCATAGAAAGAGCCTCTGTTAAATTGGTTGGTTACTTCCCACTGCCCCTCCGCCTGATTGTATATAACAGATTCCCTTAGGAAGTTCGTAGGAATATTTTTTTCCGTAATGGTATATTGATGTTCATGAAGGGTAACATTACCTGTTGCTATATCAATATCCTGTTTATATTGCGGTAGATCAGTATACTCTTTTACCATGGGTGAAAGAGGAACGGTTACCGGGCTTGAAAGCTCAAAGCTATCATATTCTATTCCATCCTGGTTCAGCTCCAAAGTGAAGCTTACTACTCCCAAATCAGCAGGAATTATCTCAGGATTAGATACAAATTTTACCGCTTTAAGGGGAACACCATAGTATTTGTTTGTAATTATCGCATCATAGTTGGCTGTAGGACCACTTATTGTGCGTTGATAGCCATCGGGTACATTAGGCTCCTCAACACGGTAAGTATATGCAACACCCGTAGCATCATACATAGGTAGTCCTGTCCATGTATGCTCTGTATTGGTTGCAGTAAGTGTAGCTGTTTTGTACACAGCATCGTTTTGTAGCAGAACAACTTCAGCGCCCTCTGTGGGGGGAGTTCCGCCATCCCAAACTTTTTGAACTTTAAAGTTACGGGTTTGCCAAGTGTTGGTTACGGTAGTACCAACTTCTTCTTTTTGATAGTTAACGGGCGTATAATCCGTACCGTCCACCCTGGTCTCTTTAACGCTGAAAGTGTAGGCGTTGCCTTGAGCATCCTCAGGTGCAAGGTTTCCCCAGCTTACGGTTTTTACCGTTTGCCCTGCTATATAGGGGATTAATTTAATTTGTGCACCGGGCACAGGCTCTGCAGCGGCCATGGCATCGGTTTTGCGGAATAGTTGGAAACAAACTTCCGGGAAGGGTTCAGGCCCATTGCCTGCCCAAACTTTTGTTGCTGTAACATTAGCTAAAAAGGTTGCAGTATAAGTTTGAGGTACAAACTGTGAAGGATCGCCTGTTGTGGCTGTGGTAGGTACAAAGTTAGGATCTGTACTTACAACATTACCACTTTCGTCTATCCAATTATTAAATACATAACCTGCATTGGCATTGGCAACAGAGCCGGCAGGTGTTCCCGTTTTTGCCAATACAGCCTCTTGGGTGTTGCTAACAGTACCAAAGGCATTGTTTTGGCTCTTGTATTTCAGTACGGGGTCGTAATAGAAGGTTATTGTGTTATCTTCAGGATTGGTTGTTAACATTGTTATTTGTTCATAAAGATTAACTCTGTTATAACCATTAATAATTCTTGAGTTATACTCGGTAACAATACGGTAAGAGGTTGGTGGACTGTCCTCATAGTAATGTGGAGGAGGTCCAAGTTCATCTATTGTTTCACGCTCTTTTAAATATACCCTGTAAACACCCTCCTGGGACGGTTTATACCAGAAAGTAACAACATTGTTTACATCCGCTACAGTGGAGGGTTTACTCAGTGCATCGGGCAAATAGCCGTAGAGCGTTTGAGCATCAAAAGTAGTAGTCTGCCCTTTAAGCACCACATAAGTTTGTGGGGAGACTATTTCACTGCTGTCGCTTACCCTAAGGTGCCTTACTGTATATATAACTGTGCCGGAAGCGGCCCACTTTGCATAAACATTAGCATCTCTAGTAACGGGTGAACCAAAGACATAGCGTTGTTCCAAGCCATTCTCATCCGTAACATACCAGCCTAAGAAGGTACAATCGGCTTTTACGGGTTCTTCAGGTATGGCACTTGGCTTGCTGTATTCAACCGTTTGGCTACCCAAGTATGCGCCACCGGCATCGAGGGTCTCTTTGTCTATATACCAATTAATGTTGTAAGTTTGGGGCACCCAACCTGCATACAGTTGCACGTTGTTTGGCGGCATGCTAACTAAGTTGCCGTCAAAGTCATATAAATAAAATTGTGTTTCGCCATAGGTATCTATATACCAACCGGTAAATGTATAGCCTGTACGCACAGGAGGTGCCGGCGGTATATTACCGGGTTGAATTTGAGTACCATATGGAACACTTTGGGGGCCAAAGCTGGTTGTTCCGTCCGGGAACTCCCCTCCGTTTGTGTTAAAGCCCAATTGGTATTCATTACGAGTGTAAACGAAAATATAGTTATAATAATTACCTGAACCTACAGGATATTCTTTTGTAGTAGTTGTGCTGGAATAGTTCATCGGGTCGCCGGAAGAATGGGTCAAACCATCAAACTCTTTGGCAACTAAAGATGAACCTGATAACTGTGAGGTAGTAAAAGTTGAGTGAGTGGTATATGTACCATTTGACTCCCTTATAAGATATATAGCATGACGAGTGTATAGTGTGGACGTAGTCCATTGGGCTTGTATTGTTGCGGTATTTCCGGCAGCGCTATCAATCATGCTTGTTGTAAGCATAAACTGCCTCGTAGCATAGCCGGTACCATTTGTATCTCTCCAGATATTAAAATTCGCAAACGAATCAAAATTATAACTGGTTCTGTATCGTCCGGCCAGGTAGGTTGTGGATCCCTCCTGATACTTATACCCTGTAGAAACGTTTGTGCCGTCTGTAAGTTGTGGGTAGTCCAACCATAAAGAATCAATTTTTTGCCCTAAACGTACATTGGGCACCTCTTTATAGGTATAAGTACCATCCGGAGAATAAGTCCATGAACTTCCGGTCCAACGATATCTGTCGGTAATGAACCTTAAGTTATATAGTTTACGATTGTAACGCACATTAACAACGGTGCTTCCGTCACCGCTTACTGTTTGTGTCTCTATTATTGGGTCTTGGAAATAGGCTCTAACATTCCAAAACTCTGTTTGGAAGTTAGCTGCCCTGTTTTGTAAATTTCCCCAGTAATACGGGCTGCTTGTAGTAGCGGACAAAGCCTCGGCAGGAGCCGTACTTTCCGTTGGAACCGGACCTTTATCGAAAAATCCAAGGTAGGAATATCCATCATCAACGGCATTTTGTGACCAATAAACAATTTTATAGTTAGCTGTTCCGGGGTTCCATATAGCTTTTACGGTTATATTGTTACCGGGCATTGTAGCAGGCGGAACATCGCTGGAGTTATACACACCATCGTTGTTCCAATCCCAGCCTTGGAATACATAGCCGGGACGTGCCGGAACAGGCGTTGTGTTTATAGGTGCTTCAAAGCGTTCTGTAATAGGCGATACCGCAAAACCACCATTGCTGTTAAAGAATATGCTGTAGCTGTTACGGGTATAATAAAGATCTACTACAGCCTGACCATCAGCCGGAATTACCAAATCGGAATACGGTTGCAATGTAAACTCCGGGTAATCCTTAGGCAAGGCTCTGGTTAAAGAGCCTACAGAGCCACTTTGTGTATCTGTAGCAACAAGCACAAAGTTTGTGGGATTAAAATCAGCGCCACCTGTTACTGTTTGCTTCCAGTGACGTACTAAGTAGTTTTTATCGCTAAAATAATATGTAACTGTTCTTGTAACATCGGAGCCGTTTACCGTTCCTGTAATCACCTGATCACTAGGTAACGGAGCATGGCCGGTAACCGTAGGCGAGGGTATGCTATACGATGTACCGTCCACATACTTTCCAAGGAACGAAGGGCTTGCCATTGTTCCATCCTCATATTGATAATGTATGTTTACATCATAAAAGGAAGGAGGGGGATCCTCATTCAAACCTTTGGAATTTACTTGATTTTCAAGAGTGATAGGCGGGGAATAAAGGGTTTCCGCCAGCACCTGTAAAGGCAATAGCTGTATGATCATCATAACCGCTAGGAACATTGCCATTATTCTTTTTCTTTTAATGAACATTTAAAGTAACCTCCTGTATTTGCAGTGCTTTAACGGAAAACGTCTTTAGTCAGTAATGGTAACGCCAACGCGCCAATATCCCCTAAAGTTTCCGGCAGTAAGTATAATATCTAAACGTGAACCGGTGGCACCGGTTACATCAATCCAATTTTGGTTGTCTCCGGAAAACTGCCATTGAAATTGCGGGTTTTCCCCACAGTTAACAGTTTCCGCTGTAAAGCTGATAGAATCGCCAAATTCCAGTTCTTGGTCAGCCTTAACATTCATATATACACGTACAACGGGAACTTCTTCATCGGAATAGGTGTGGGTGATTGTAACGGGAGCGGACTGTATTAGGGTTAAAGCCCCATTCTCATCCTCAGTCACACTTACATTTATGGAATATATGGTTTGATCATACATATAGCCGTTCTGGGGAGCATCTACTACCGCTTGAACATTATATGTATATTCGCCAATTTGTTCTTTAGTAAATACAATATCAGGGAAGTTGAAGCTGTTGCCAACATTATGCACCTGAACGCTTGGTGCACCTTCGCCAATAAGTTGAGCAGCAAACTGACCATCCTCAACGGTTACGCCATCAACAGCAAGGCCAACAGTTAGAGAGAGGGTTACAGATTCGGGTTCGGCAACTTCTTCTGATTCGAGGTCTTCCTCGCCATCGGGGTCTTCTGATTCAGGGTCTTCTTCACCGTCGGTTTCTTCTTCTGATTCAGGATCTTCTTCACCGTCGGCTTCTTCTTCTGACTCAGGATCTTCTTCGCCGTCGGCTTCTTCTTCTGACTCGGGGTCTTCTTCGCCGTCAGTTTCTTCTTCTGATTCAGGATCTTCTTCACCGTCGGTTTCTTCTTCACCGTCGGTTTCTTCTTCACCGTCGGTTTCTTCTTCACCGTCGGTTTCTTCTTCTGATTCGGGATCTTCTTCGCCGTCAGTCAACTCCTCAGATTCCGGAGTTGCTTCGGGATCAGCTGTTTCTTCTATATCCGGAGTTGCTTCAGGATCAACTGTTTCTTCAGGATTCGAAGTGGCTTCGGGATCAACTGTTTCCTCGGGAGCCGGCGTTGCTTCGGTATTTTCCTGTGCAATGCGAACAAAGCAAGCCTTAATATATGTAAGACCTGTAATTGGGTTATTAAAATCATATGGAACTGAAGAATTACCACGTAGTTCCTCGTCTACCTGGTACCAGTGTAAAAATTCTCTGCCGCTTGGAGCTTCAGGGGTTGAATTAGGCTCTTTAACAGGTTGACCTTTTTCAACAACGGTACTCATCCACTCTTCGCCTTTGGAATCATAAAATCTAACAAGGTATTTAGTAACCACTGTTTCGGATATAAGTACACCGGGTTCTTCATCAGGTTCTTTCGTTGCTGAAGGAACAGGAGACGGTTTTACATCTTCTGCTTCTGTGCCCTGTTCAGGAACCGGTGTTTCTGATGTTCCTGCACCTTCAGAGTCTGCATTTTCCTCAGGAGCTACAGTGTTTTCAGCATCTGCAGTGCTTTCCGGTGCTGCTGTATCAGCCGGTGCCACTGTGTTTTCCGGCGCTGCTGTATCAGCCGGTGCCACTGTATTTTCCGGCGCTACCGTATTTGCAGGCGCTACCGTATTTGCAGGCGCTGCCGTATTTGCCGGTGCCGCTGTATTTTCCGGCGCTGCTGTATTAGCAGGTGCCGCTGTATTTGCCGGTGCTGCTGTATTAGCAGGCGCTGCCGTATTTGCCGGTGCCGCTGTATTAGCAGGTGCTGCCGTATTTGCCGGTACCGCTGTATTAGCAGGTGCTGCCTGTTGAGTTGTAACAGCATGGGAAACCGGTGTTGTAGCAGCTTCAGATGATGGAAGCTCAGCTACAGCCGTCGGTTTTGGAGCCGACGTCACTTGAGGAATAGGTGTCTCTTCTGTATTTTTGAGTGTCACATCCGAATCAAAATCAGATGTTGCACCTCCTGTTGTTATCATCGAAAAAACAAGGGTAAACACAACAAGATTTACCATGATCAAATTAAATAGATTTCTTTTTCTACTCCTAAACATTAGTAGCAACCTCCAAATACTTTTAAACTAAATTTTTGCGAAATTCGTCGATATTAGTCAATAGTATATTATACGAAACAGTTATCATTTGTCAACACTTTTTTAACAATTTTTAATATTTTATAGGATTTTTATATTTTTTTGTTGAATTTCTAAAAATTTTTTGTCAAAAAAATAACCATTTAAGCTATTATAGCAATTGAGTTTTCTTTGACTTTTTAAAAGGCAAAGCGCTACATGCCTTGTATTTGTACGGATACAGCCGATATTTCGTCAAAATTCCACATTAAAAATTTCTAATTTTAACAAACTTAAAATATTTCTAATTTATTAAGTTTTCTTAATTAAAAATTATTTAATTTTAATAAGTTTCAGAATTTTTGCAAAATTTTCAATATGTAGTTCTTTGTTTTTTTCTATATACTACATATAGTTCTTTTTTTAAATATTCTACATGTAGCTTTTTTTATATAGTTGTAAAGTAAATATATTTTTCCACATCAATAAAAACAACCCTATTAGAAAATGCTTTATTGGCTTGCTAAAGTCTAACAAAAAATAGCCGTCAATACTTAATGGTATTAACAGCTACCTTGTATACCTGCCCCCCCGAGTGTATATCTAGTATTACATAATATATATGTAGAAATAAATGCACTATAAAAACTACTATATGTAGTTTTGTCCCTTAATTTTAATTTTTTAATAAAATTTTTAGTGTTCTTTCTATATAATATATAGAATAATATATAGAAATTATAAAAAACTAAAAATCACCCCTAAACATCGAGAGCGAAATCCGTATTAAATGATTACTATAATATTTCGGGTTTGAATTTACCATGGGGATTTTGTAGTACTGTATATTTTTAGTTTTGAGCTCAAAATAAATCGTTTTTTGCTATTTTCTGTTATTCCTTCAGTATAAACAAAAACTTTTTCTGTTGAATTATATAAACTCAAAGGTTTCAACAACCCATTTGATATTTAAAGCAATAATATCATCCTTGATTTTTAGCTTTTTGTGCGCTGCTTATAGTTTCTTCCATTAACAATTTAAGCTGAAAATCAGCATCTTTCAAGCGTTCAAGTTCTGTGAGTATGTTTTCTCCCTCTTCGGCAGCAAGGCCTTTACCATCTTTTAGAGCCTGTTCGGTTTTGCCCATTACTTCCACTGTACGTTGGGCGGCTTCACGATAGGCACCTAAAGCTTCCTGCTGTTGCTTAATGTTCAGGGCCAGGGCTAACTGGCTTTTCCATAAGGGAAGAGCAACTTCCGTTATCTGTTTGAGCTTTTCAACCACCAGCTTTTGGTTATGCTGAGTTAAGCGAATTTGCACGGCTAACTGTAGGCTTACGGTTTTTGATTGCCTCAATTGATTAAGACGCTCTGAAAACAAAAAGGACTCTTGTTTATCTTGTATTGATTTTTCCTGTTGTGCAATGGCTAAAGCTTGCTCTCCTATTATAATTTTGCGTTCCAAAGCACGGTAATATTTCAGGTTGCTATCATATAGAGTATCTAAAAGCCCAATTTCCTTCAGCAGTGCTAACCTTGCCATGCCTATTTGATTGGACAAACGATCCACCATAAAGGTAATTTCGGTATAATCCCGCCGTAAATTGTTATACTTTCTTTTATTTGAGGAAAAAAGCTTAGCAAAAAAGCCCTTGGACGAGCCGAGGGAAACAATATCAAGGCTTGCAATCTGTTCCTGTAAATCGTTTATTGCAGCCACTGCATCCTCAAGGGCCGTACCGGAGGCTCTTTTAAGCAACATATCGGATACATCGCTCAATTCGCGCTGTTCTTGAGCGCCAAAAGCTGAAATAGTAAGAGAATCCTTTATGTTAATATTCTTTGCTTGCAAAACAAGCTCTTGTTTTTCTTCAGAAGAAAATTGAGTTTCAAAATCCCTAGCAATTTGAGCAGGATCAAAGGCTTGCTCCATTTTTTAATGCTCCAGGGACTTTATAAGTTTATCCATTACCTGAGAATCCGGCATTTGAATAATCTGTGCTACAAGGGGTGCAACACCCGGCACGGCTATATTTGATACGTCCATATTGGCAGCACTTATGCCCGTGCGAAAACCATGCTTTTTCCATGCCAAATCCTGTATTTCCGGTGAAAGTAGCGCCTCCAAACCGATCTTTCCCTTTTCGTTAAGGGCAATATATACATGGCTGGACCATACTGTAGGCACAGGATATAACAGCACAACATCATCCTTTATTTGCTTATAGTCTTCAGGGTTGGTATGAGCAAATTCCAATATTTGGCTTTCATAACCTGCCACCAAGGGCCTTGCCCCAACGCCGGTTTTTAAAAACTGACTGAATATATCTGCAGAGCTCGTTTCCATATACCCCAAGCGTTCAATTAAAGCTTTAAGCCTTGGAATAACTTCGTTAACGCGATCCAATGTAACCACATTGCCGTCATTTATCATGTTGGCCAAAAGGCCTGCAAACATGTTACCTGAATTTGATTTTGTAGGGTTGGTGGTTGATACAAGTACAGGCCCATATAAAGGTAGACCCAGACTCTCCCAACGCTCGCCTTGTTCCAGCACAGGCAGGAAGGCTTTCATATCCAGATAATGTACTCCATCCTTCTTAGTTACATAACCGGCCTTAATTAAGGCATCCGAAACCATTTGCCTTGTATACAGCACAATAGGAGTGTTGAATACAATTTCGCTTTGTGGTGGTTTTCCATAGGTTTTTTCATATAATTCAAGCGCTGTTTGGCTGGAGGGCCAAAGGTAGTCCCTGCCCCCGTGGTCCAAACGAATCATATCCAACGATCCGGCTTTTTGATAATTCAAGGTCAATTTTTTCTTGTTCATCAAAATCTTTTTCACTTCCGGGTCATCTACCAAGCCAATCTTTTCACCACCGATATAACCTGTTATATCTACCTGTTCTCCCTGCCTGCCTTGAAACCAGGAATAAGCCCCGGCTACAAGTATTACAAGCACTAACAGCAACAATCCCCAATGTTTTGTTTTCACAGTCCTTCCTCCAGATGTAGTGTTTTCTCCAACAAGTTAATATCTGCCTCCACATCCATTACTTCATTCTGCATAAGCTTGTTAAACTGTTTCATAAAGGCATCATGAAGTATATCCAAGGCCCGAGCCGTCTCAGGAGTTAAGCTCTGCACCTGTGGACTATCCGGATTGGAAGCGATAAGGTTCATATATTTATTAAGAATGTTTGCGCCGGTATCCAGGTAAAAGCTGAAAAAACGCCTTGCGGAAGAAATCTTCTTGGGGTTGTTATCCAAATAAGTAAGCAAGCGATTTCCAAGCTCATGCAATTTTTTTGCCTTCTCGCTAATATCAGCATCCAAGCTGAGTTGGGATGCCTTGTATATTACCTGCATATCATCATGGGCATCGGACATTATTTGCAGCAATTCCTGCCCTCCCTTAATATTATCTACAGGAGTGTTTCCTATGCGCTTAACAGGCTTAGTAAACAAAAATACCGCCCCATATATCAAAACGGCAATTAGCCCGCTCACTATAATATGCCAATCGGCTTTAAAATATAGCAATGCAAAAACTATAATTCCTGCCAGAAAAGATATAAAGCTACGAAAGTTTTCTTTCATTTATACGCTCCTATTATCAGTTATAGCCTTTAACTTTTTTAAAGGCGTCTATAAGATTCTTATCACCGTCAAAAACCCGCGCATGGGTCCATTCCGCTAATTTGTTCAGAGTTTTTACATCCGCATCACCGAAGGAAATACAGAAGACGGGTACATCCTGCCCATGCTTATTATAGCTTCTTAAGAAGTCATCTATGCTCATGCTGCCGTTGGCCTGGCCGTCTGTCATAACTATTATGGCCGGGGTATAGTTTTGAAGGTCATAACCCGCAACTATATCAAGGGCTTTATCAAGGGCTTCAAACATGGAAGTTCCGCCACCCGGCTTTTCCTTGGATACTACAGTGTAAAGTTTTTCGATATCACTATTGCCTGTTTCTTTGCTTATGCTTATTATGTCACTACTAAAAAGAATTACAATGTTTTCTTCCTGTTGGGAAGCCTGCAGCAAGTTTTTAGCCGCCCTGTCCTGTAAAAGTATTTCTCCCATGGCATCCTTTAGTTTTTCACTCGGATCACCATACATTGAGCCGGAAAAGTCCAAAACATACACCGTTAAAGAAGGCTTACGAAACTCGGTTTGATATAAGTTGAGAGCTTCCCAAAGCACATCGCTGTCGGGCATACGTATGGGTGATAGAATATTTTGAGTGTCGGCGCCCCATTCCTTTCGCCATACATTAAGGTTTTCTGGAAGTATACCCGCATAGCCCGTACGGCGACCATATTTTTGAATATCTGCCTGTATTTCGCTTGACATAAGAAAATCACGCAATTTTAAGAAAGCCTCTTCTTTTTTCTTATCACCCTGGTCTACATAGCCAAGGGGTGCATCGGATATGGAAAGTCCGTCATAGGGATATACCAAGTGCAAGGGTTCCCTCCCCTGTTTTAAAAGCTCCTCATTGGTGCTGAGAATAAGGCTTTCATAGTTGACCATGGCATCAAAGTCCCCTTCTAAAAACAGGGTTTTAAGCCACTCGCTGCTGCCGGAGGAACGGTCCACACCCTTGAGCAATGCCTGTATATCCGCCCTGAGCCCTTCCTGCTTAAGGCTTTCCGAAGTAATAATTTCAGGATTATCCAACAGAGCATATAAAAAGCCGATATAAGCCGAACAACCGGAGTTTGACTGTGTAGCACTGGTCATACAGAAGGACAGCTTTCCGTTTTGAATTTGATTAAGAATATCCCGCACGGATACCTGTGTACCAACAAAGCCCAATTCCTTAGCCAAGGACTCCTTGATACCGAATACAACAGGAGTTATTGAAACGGACTCCATATACTTTACCCTATGCTTTGTATCCCCAATGGAAATCCACATGCTGTTAGCCGGCCATACCGCATCATAGGGTATATTATCTTGGCCCAATATTCTGGAAATTTCCACAGAGCCCTGATACTTCATATCAAGGGCAATTTTGTTTTCCTTGGAAAAGCGTTGCAACAAGGGTTCCAACTCTTTATTTTCAGAGCCGGATACAATGCGTAACGTTACCGGATAATTGCTTTCCCCTATAGTAGGGTTGCCGGTAGTTTCCTTTTTATCATCTGTACAGGAACTTAGGCACAAGGCTAAAGCTAAAAGTATAATAAAGATTTTTGAAATTTTTTTAATTGAATTAATTTTCATGTTTTCCCCTCCAGGCGCTTTATACGCCCATATTGTCTTTTTTATTATAACATAAATCTATATTGCATTATAATAATAAGCTATAAAATTAAAATAAAATACATTAAAAACAGATTATAATTTTCTAATAATCACCAAAGCCATGTCCATACTATTGTAAAAACATTAAGGACCAAACTTAATACTATCAGCATTCTATCAAATAATCCGCTATAACCGGCAACCCCGAAAATATTAATTATAAATAGTATAATAGCGCTGATTATTCCGGCCCATTTGGCAAAACCTTGGGGCAAGAAAACCATAGTAAGGGCCATTAGTATAGGAATTAACATCATAATAGCCGCCATCATTAAATGGGTTTGGGTCATGGGCTTTCCATCAATATATGCCGCTGCTTGACCTTTTTCGTATAGGCGCAGCACATCTCCAAGAAGGTACATAAGCATCAATGCTATCCAACATACCGCCAGTTGAATGCGTCTAGGGTCCATGGGAACAATATTTTGCATCATTTAAATTCCTCCTCATACATATTTATAAGCACACTGCCTCGTTTATGACCCGTATCCACAATACGGTGGGCTTCCCGTATTTCTTTAAATGGTAATATATTATTTATAACGGCTTTGAGCTTTCCTTCTTCAAACCATTTTGCCAAGCGCTCTACCTGCTGACGGTTTTCCTTGGAAACATCACTGCCGCAAACATTAATAAAACTGCCATCAGCCTTGAGAGCCTTATTCGCCTGAGTTTTATTCAGCTTGCCAACGGTGTCCATAATAATATCATATTGAACATCGGGATTAAATATTTTGCCCGAAGTGTAATCAATAAAATGATTTGCACCAAGTTCAAGTACCAAAGCCTTATTTTTATCACTGGCAACTCCTGTTACATTAAGCCCCATGTTTTTTGCAATTTGTACAGCCATACTGCCTACCGCTCCTGCTGCACCGTTTATTAAAATAGACTCGCCCTTCTTTGCTCCGTGTTTTTCCAGAAAATAAAGGGCGGTGTTGCCTCCAAAGGGAAGGGCCGCAGCCTCATCAAAATCCATAGATTGCGGCATAAGAGCCATAGCACTTGAGGCCGGAACAGCAACATATTGAGCATGACAACCATAGCTCATGCCGGGAGAGGAGCCGAAAACCGCATCCCCTACTTTAAAAGAATTTACTTCCGAACTTGTTGCAACTACTGTACCTGAAAATACCGTGCCCAATATCGGCTGACGGGGTTTACGAAACCCTAAAGCCAACCTCATCAATGTTTTAAGTGGTTCTTTCGCAAGCAAACTCCTTGTTCTAACATCCGCGGAGTTTACAGCACTGACCTCAACCCGAACCATCACCATATTCGGCTTTAAAATCGGTAGAGGAACTTCTTTGATTTCTATTACTTCTGGCCCGCCGTAGCCTGTAACTAAGGCTGCCAACATTCGTTCCGGCAAGTCGTTTTTATTCATTGTTTTTTTCTCCTTTTTACTCAAAGTAAAACATCTTTTAAGGAACTTTATACCTTTGCGATAACAAAAGTAGGCAAGAAGTCTTTTAGTATCACAATATGTTTGTTAGTTATCTACCTTTAAATGTTTGTCAAAAAACTCCAAGGCTGCCTGATTTATTTGCCTTAAACCATCCTCCCCCGATAATGTATAATTGCCGCCGATAATTTTGCAAAATAGGGGAGACTGTTGAACCAAATCGGTAAGGGTAAAATGGTTGGCGCCTTCAATGTGCAAGTAGTCCAGTTTATCATTATGTACCATATGTTTTTTGTTTTGGGCATACTTATGGTCCTTTTCCACCAAGGGCATGCCGGAATCACTGTATATATTCAAAATAGCTGCATCATAGGGGGCTTGATTCCAGGTAAAATCTCCCTCCGAAACGCCGATAATATCTGCTAAGTAAGGGGATTCCAACACCAAGGCCGCCTTAATGTCAGGCCTTAAGCGAGCAACACCCAGGGCTGCACTTCCTCCCAAGGAATGCCCGCTTACACCGATTATATCAGGGGATATTATTGCAAAGGCTTTTTCTCCATTCATTGCCCTGTCTTTTAGATAATTTATTGCAGCATCTATATCCTTAACACGAATATCCATCCAACTCTGAAAACATTTAAAAGAGTTTTCAATATCCTTATGAGAATTCTCCCCCATCATTTCCTTGAAATATTCTCCATCCATCCAAGCCTTATGCCCATTTATTCTTGTAAACAGCGCTTGATAGGTATGATCCAAACTGGCCACAGCATAGCCGTGGCTGGCCAGCTCTGAAAACATGGAAACATTGCTTGTTTTGGAGCTTATGCCTCCATGGGAAAACATTATCAATGGCACGGAACGGTCGGCAATTTTATCGGACACAGGATAATAATAATCCATTACCAGAGTTCGATTTTTCTCAGGATGATACGGATCCTTACGGTCAGGCTGGGTAAACTGTATTGTTTTAACCTGATAATCATAGGGCCCGCTTACCGGAACAGGCGGATAAAAGGGAAAAAATATTACAGTTAATATCAACAATATGGAAACTGACCATCCTAATATATAAACAACTTTTCGCTGCCAATTTTTTTGAATTATTTTGCTCTTTTTAATATTTGTTAATACAAAAAGAATTATAATTACAATAATTAAAAACAGGTAGTTAATGAGACGCATTTTTTCTCCTTCCAAGTTTATGTTATATTTTGAATTTTATAAGCTTCTATATTTTATATTCAAACTACTTGACAAAGATTATTATTCAAATTATACTGTTGATAACGCAATTAGGTAATATGTTACCTATTAAGGAGGGAATTTTTATGAAAATCAAAAAGTTGCTTATAGGGTTTATTGCTTTGATTTTAGTTGTTGGCGGCATTGTTTTCTTTATAATGAGCAAACAGGTAAATCAACTTGCAAACCAGGATTTTGGCATGATTGATGTTGCCGACCTGCCTGACGGAATATATCAAGGCAGTGTATCTGCGCTATTGGTTAGTGCAAATGTAGAAGTTGCTGTATACGACGGACATATTAAAGAGGTAAAACTTATAGAGCATAACCATGGCAAAGATCATGGTGCCGAAGCACTCTGTGAAAAAATAGTTAGCGCAAACAGCCCGAATGTGGATATCATAAGTGGCGCAACAGCCTCAAGCATAGTTGTTAAAAGTGCTGTGTTGGATGCTTTGAAAAGGGGTATTACGCCATGAACCGGGAAAAACAACAAGCAGATAATGTTAATATGCCAGTTGACCTAAGTAATATAGATGATAGATATTATCTATTCGGTATGCTTACCGTATTTGCCAACCGCATGCAAACCGTGGGCGACACCGTATTTGAAGAAATAACATGGAAACAATGGTTTGCCTTGCTTGGTTCCAGTGTTTTACAACCCTTGCCCTCCGTTTCCCAGGTGGCAAATTTTTTAGGGACTTCACACCAAAATATGAAACAGTTGCTTTTACGCTTGCAATCAAGGGGTTTTATAAAACTGGAAAAGGATAAGGCCGACCTGCGCAGAACCCTTATTAAGCTAACCCCGGAATATGAAGCCTTTGATAAAAAATACAGGGAGAGCAGCAGCATTTTTATGGATAGTTTGTTTGAAGGAATATCAAGCGAGTCTTTAGCTACAGCCCGTCAAGTATTGTATCAGCTTGATAATAACTTAAAAGCCATAGCACAGGATATCAATAAACAGGAGGATAACATATGATAGTAATAATTTCAGATGACAGCAAAGATAATTGGGGTGCGGCTTTTGAAGAAACATTACTACAAACGGAAAGTGAAGTTTTTCGTTTTTCCTCCAATAAGCTTGACATTAAACCTTGTGCAGCATGTGGCAGCTGTAGCGGAAAAACTTATGGCCGTTGCATTATTCCGGATGATATGCAGCAGGTATTAGTTAAAATTGCAGGTTGCTGTTCGCTCATTCTTATTTCCCCGATAGTGTTTGGCGGCGTCAGTCATCATATTAAAAAGATAATGGATCGTATGGCCTCCATAGGCGACCCTCGATACCGAATAAACAAGGGAGAAATAGTAAAAGGTATGAGCGGCCAAGGAATGAACTATTACATGGTAGGCACAGGAAACAATATTAGCGAGGCGGAGAAGTCAGCTTTTTTATACCTTCATGAAGAAAACATAAACATAATGAGTGCCAAAGGGCGAGCTTTTGTACTTGATAAGGGATTTAACAGGGAATTGATTAATAAAACAGCACAGGAGATTTTACATGAATAAGTCAAATATAATGCTCCTTTGCGCAAGCCCTAGAAGCAAAGGAACCAGTGCCATGTTGCTGGAACGCATACGTGTTGTAACAGGTGGGGAAATTGTTTTTCTGCCCCAAAAGGGCAGCTTGGATAAGTTGATACCGGCCATGCAACAGGCCTCAACCATAGTAATATCCGGGCCTTGTTACATAAATACATATCCGGCCAGGCTGGTGGAATTGTTGGAAACGGCATCGTCAGCAGGCGGTTTTACAGGGCAAAAGCTATATGGCATAATAAACGGCGGTATGCCTTATGTTCACACCCATAGGCACGGTATTACATTGCTGCAATTATTTGCAGAGCGGAATAATATTGCGTGGCAAGGCGGCTTTGTATTGGGCGTTGGCGCCATGTTGGACGGCAATCCCCTTGAAAAGCATATGGATCGCAAAACAATAGTTCCGGCTTTTGATATGTTTATACAGCACATCGCAGAGGGCAGCCCATCACCTGATAGCCTATATGAACAGGCTCAAAAGCCTCCAAGTAAAATAATGACTTACGTTTTTTCAAAACTTCTGACTTTTTTAGTAGTAAAACGTATCAAAAAGCATGGTCATGACCCGGATGCTCCCAATTGGTATATAAGAGAGCAGAAGTAAAGTTGCATTTGTTTTAACTAATAATCGCTTTGTTCAAATACCGAACTTAATTTTCTACTTGATTTTTTAAATTAAGTAGAACTTTAATATAGTCATTAGGTAAATCTGCATGAATATCATGGCTGGATTTAAACCCTCCAATGTATTTGCTGTTTGGTATCAAATCAACAACTTTTTGTGCATCTGTTTCATCCATTGCGGCAAGCAAAATTCCATTTTTATCATAATAGCTCGGTTTGGTTAAATCACTAGGAGCTACATGCATAACAATGGTGGGCGATTTGATGTTTTTCAATATTTCTTCCTGGTCAAATCCGTCAAACCATGAAAAATCATAAAACTTTACACCAAACCGCAAATCATAATTGCTTGTTCCATCCTGCAAGTTGGCATTTAATGCATAAATGGAGTTTATCCCCAACTCCGGCGGATAGAACCATATTTTAGGAACTTCTCCGGGATGTTTATCCAAAAATGTTAAGGCGGAATTTTTTACTATTTTATTCCATGCTTGAGGGTTTTCAGCATTAAATACTTCCTGCATATAATCATTCTCTAAGGAATATTTCATAAAGCTGTCTATTTCATTTTGGTTTAAATAGTCATACATATTTTTAAACCCCAACCATGAAATAGTCTTTTGTGCTCGCCCGGGGAGTGTAGCAAAAAAGGGACCATCTTCTAATACCGTGGCTATTATGCTGTCAGGCGCATTAGCGGAAATATAAGAAGCAAGCAAAGCCCCTGAAGAATGGCCGGATATATATACCTTGTCCTTAATAATATTATCTATAAACCAAATAATATCATTACCTATGTTAACCGCATTATACTTATCTGGGTTTTTGGATGATTTTCCGTGACCATAATAATCAAGGGCAAAAACATGAAATTCCTTTGATAATTTTGGCAACACCTTTGCATAATCATAGCAGCTTGCTTGTTGACCATGAAGTAAAAGAAGTTTAGGTCCATTATCGGGGCCTTCTATATAATATATCTCCGACCCGTCATCCAATTGAGCCATACCTTCCTTAAAACCCAGCTTGTATCCGTTTTTTTCTAAAAAATGCTCATTTAAAATATCGTAATGCATATTTCTATATGCAAAAAAGATTATGCCTATTATAATAAGCAAAATAATGATTCCTAAAGCAATAAGAATTTTATAGATTAAGCGCATATTCCCCTCCGTTTATTTTGATAACAATATTTATATAATATAAGTTACATACTCAGGCCTTATTTTTCCAAGGAAAATTACCGTCCAGCCATCCTTCTTTTTGCCAATACAGATAATCGCTGGTTACAGGTTGGCCTTTCTTTTGCAGCATGTCATGTATGCCTTTTTCAGCGAAAGCCATAGCACGATACAGCAACTTTGTAATAAACCCCGGTGCGGTATCCTGTTGTTTTGAGATGATTTTACGGATTGTTTCCTCCATTTGCCGATTCAATTTATCCTTTACGTTTTGTTCTACCAAATTATAATCGGTCATGGCTAAGCGTGCCTTAATGCTATATATGCGTTTTACACCCCAAAAACGCAGGCTGTACTTTAAGGGAGTAAGTGTGCTGCGAAAGCCTGCTCCAACAGCTTGATTGATTATAAGGGCTTGTTTGCCTATCATTTTGGGGCTTGGCTTATGCACAATCCATCGGCTGCCGAAGTGATCCAACAAGGTTTTCAACTGCCCGGGAACGCTGAATACATAGGTGGGAGTTATAAACACTATCAGGTTGGCATCCTCCATGGCCTGCCATATTGTTTGTGTAACACTCAAGTGTGGGCAGGCGCTCATATCATTAGTAAAGCAGGCTTTACAGCCTAAGCAATATGCCGGGCCATCCTTTGGAAGAATAAACTGTTTTATATTTGCCTCGGGTATAAGGCTTTTAACTTTATCTAAAAATGTTTTATGAATATGTTCAGTGCATCCTTTATTGGAAACAGCTAATATTATGCATATATTCATTGTAACCTCCTACAAGGGCGGTGTGGACAATTGTTTAACACAGTTGACATGCTGCCTTTTATTATTTATCCGACAATTTCCCCTTCGCCTTGATATTTTTAAGCGCATAAAAATAACTGAATACACAAATCACTACCAACACCCAAAATCCCCAATTGCCTAATATGCTTAGCCATGGACTTTGCCCGTCCGTCAGTTCAGGTGGAATATAATGAGCAAAATTAAACACAAACAATAAAAAGCCTATAGTTCCCATAACAGCTAAACAAGCCAAATATACGCCATGTCCCTTTTTGGTTTTTTCCAGATAATCAGGAATAAAAACCATCATAAGGTTAAACAGCATATGGTAAACAGTGCATAATATTAGGCTGCCGCTACTCGCATATACCCATGCCCATAGAAAGCCGGTATAAAGCATACCTACGGCTACCGCAATACGCCCGGTTTGCAGATGTAGTAAAGAAAACACTATGGCGGACAAGTACAAATAAAGCCTTAAATCCACTGTACCCAGTATGTTGCTCGGCAGTTGTCTGTTAAGCAATTCTTCCAAAAAAGGCACCACCGCAAAAAGCAGTATGGCATTTATACCTTTGTTGCTTTCCGTTGTTTGATTCTCCAATGTTTTAATCGACACCAAGCCAATTTTAGTTTCAATTATACCAAACAGGCCTATCAACGCAAAGGCAAAAAACTGTGCTATAAACACCACTATATAATCTAATACGGAAAAGTTCTTCGGAACAACTTGTAACACAGGCATATCCTTAATTAGCAACAGCAAAAGCCCCAGCCCCGGTATGTAAAGCAAGGCTGTATCTATCAAATTTTTGCTTTTGTTTGGCAGCTTACCTGCGGCAAAAAGCGGCGAAACAACAAGGCGCTTGCTCAACCAATAAAAGCTGAACATTAGGCTTATTCCAAGGGTGTATCGGGTAATAGGATCATACCACATAATTGTTCCTTTCATATGGTGTAGCTTGTGTTGGTTTTTACAAGATTTTTAGTATTAACAAAGAGTTTTTTGTTATTATCCATTTTTTTAATATTGACTACCGCTGTTTACAACCGGTTGAGCATCCCTATTGCCACACAATACAACCAAAAGGTTGGATACCATGGCAGCCTTGCGCTCATCGTCCAAGTTTACAACATTGTTTTTAGCAAGTTTTTCAAGGGCCATTTCAACCATGCCCACTGCTCCTTCGACAATCAACTTACGAGCATCCACAATGGCACTTGCCTGCTGGCGCTGCAGCATAACGGCGGCAATCTCCTGTGCATAGGCAAGGTATGTAATACGTGCTTCTAAAATTTCAAGCCCGGCATCCGTTACCTTGCTTTGAATCTCGTCCTTTATACGCTGAGCTACCACCTCGCTGGAGCCGCGCAAGCTGCCTTCATCAGGCTCACCATCGCCTGTAGTATCAACATTGGGTGCCACATCATAGGGATATATGCGTACAATATTGCGCAAAGCGCTATCACATTGCAAAGACAAGTATTCCTTATAATTATCCACGTTAAATACAGCCTTGGCAGTATCTACAACCCGCCAAATTACTGCAATTCCGATTTCTACCGGATTACCCAAACAATCGTTTACCTTTTGCTTGGCATTGTTGAGTGTCATAACCTTGAGGGAAACCCGCTTACCAAGGGAGTCTATATCCACCTTGGTACTCTCACCGGATATTGTGATGGCTTGCTTAGCTGTTTTTACATCACCACTTTGCCCAAGCTTCGTTTTAGCTGCTGGATTAACCGCCACAGAAAAGGGATGAACAAAGTAGAAGCCCGCTTCACGCAAAGTTCCCGTATATTTACCAAACACGGTGAGCACCAATGCTTCGTTGGGTTTTAACACTTTAAGCCCAAAGAAAGGAACAAAACCTACAATCAACCAAAGAATGCCAACCACCAAAGGCAAAGTTCCAATGTTTCTTTCGTTTTCCAGTAGGATATCCCCCAATACAATAAGACCTATGGCTGCAATATATAGCACAATGGATAATATCAAAACCGGCATGCCCGGCTTGGCTTTGAGTTCTTTTTCCTTCATAATATGAGCCCCCTTTTTTTATATAAATATATCAGTATTATTATACTAAATTTGAATGCACTTTTAATTAAACGAATGTAAAATTATGGTAAGTTTTTCTTTTATTTATAACATCAAAATAATATACTTAATACCTCAACTATTAAGAGAAATATAAAATGGCTTAATATTAAAAGAAGCTAAAAGTAAATATTTATTATAATAAGTAAATATAAATTTTGTTAAAAATAAAAATCGACCAACCCTGATGAGTTAGTCATATTTCCTTGCTGGTGACCAATTTGTTGCAACAAAAAACTAATTTTCAGTAATTGCTTACAATTAAAAAAAGACCCCGTCATTATCCCTAAAAAGGGAAAAGTACCGGAAACAATATTAATTCTCCCCCGCAACACAGCTTTATTAAAAGGCTACAAGCTTTAAAAAAGTTTGTAGCCTTTACTAATTATCAGGCGAATATCTTAAATGGGTTTAAGGGTAATACAAAAAGCAATGGGAGCCCTATCATTCCTTTTTCAACACGTCTTTCCAGGCGTTTGTTTTGGGGCAGATGGAGAGTTTTTGATACTTTGCCAATACCTGCTCATCATTTACCGAAAGGACTTTGGCCTGCCCAATATCCTTTTTCCCTTTCCCTTTATCAAACACAAAGCGACTCACACCGGCCAAAACCATACCCAAAACACCACCCGCCACCATGGCAAGCTCTGTATGGCTGATAATATAGCCAATTATTAGGCCGCAGGCAAAACCCAGACCATAAATCACATAGTTTTGCCACGCAGCTTTGTTGCTTTGTCCCTCGGGCATCTGTATAGAGACAATATCTCCAACCTTGGCTGTTCCCAGAGCAAAAATAGTTTCCGTTTTTTGCTTGCCACGCAGACAGGCCCCGCAGCCCGTGCAGGATTCCGGGCGCTCAAACCTGACCATTACGCCCTGCCCCTCCCCACGTACCACCTTACCAATACGTGTAATGGGCTTGGTTTCATTTCCTTTTTGTGTCATTCACTATCACCTCACGGGGTCTTTGTATTTCTTTCGCTAATTATAACAAGCTCGTAAACAAAAAGCAATGGAAACACAAAGCTAATGCTCTATTAGGAATTCTAGGGAAACCATTATCAGATATGCCACACGGTACAGATTTATCAAATCCGACCGAAAAAGCAGTAGAAAGACGGGAATATTACATCAAGCAATGCAGAAAATATCGAATGTGCAATCGACAAGGCTTTAGATACGATTTGTACAACAAATACAAAAAAGCGTTAATACAAAATATGTGTTATGGAAAATCTATAAACATTTGGACAAAAAAATATAACCATTTGGACAAAAATGCACTTTTTAAGATACGTCGCAAAGCCCTTTATTACCTTGATTTGATACTACTTGAAAACGACCTGAAAAAAATTTAGTAAATTGGGGCAATGCTTTTGTGTTATAATGTTATTAGTGAAAGTTATGCACAAGGGAAATTCCCTCAAAAGAAGTGCATAACTTTTTATATTGTATTATTCTTTTTGAGGTGGTATCATAGGTGGCAGAGGTTCTGCAGGCGGTAAAAACAAACAAGCACCTGCATTAAACAAAAGCTTGTTAAAAGCAAATTTACAGTTTTTTGCCAGAAAACCTGCGGTAGATTTGGCAAAACAAAATAATAAACAACTATTAAAAGGAATCAAGAGTAATTTAAAAAACATAAAAGTACATGAGGAAAAAATAAGCAATCCAATGAAATATTATCCTAATTGGAACGAATTAAGTTCAAAAGTAAAACAGGGGCATATCAAACATTGGAAAAAAGAAATAGCAAATTTTAAACAATCAATTCATGATTCCACAAATATTATAAAAAGGAGAAAAAACAATGAAAATAAATAATTTTAATGGTGATTTGGAAGATTATTTATTGTATATGTTATCTCGAGTTTTAAAGCATATTGATGAAGAATATGACGAAGGCGAACAGAATGACGAGTTTTATGAGGGTAAGCGTTTAGCATATTTTGAGATATTGAATATGATTAGAAATGATTTAGATGTTAGAGGGCTTACATTTAAACAATTAGGTTTAGATAACGAAAAAAGTTTAAAAAGAATACCAAATTAACCAACCAAAAGCAAGACTAAACACCTTGCTTTTATATTTTGATTACAACACAAATAATAAAAGTTTTTAAAAAGCTATTGACACATTTTTATAATTGTAATACAATGTATTACACAAGGAGGTGTATAAAATGGCTATATCTATCAGATTAAGTGAACAGGAGACACAGCTAATAAAAGATTATGCAGATTTAAAAGGCTATAGTGTATCGGAATTGGTACGTCGCAGTGTTATAGAACGCATTGAAGACGAGATTGACCTCGAGATGTATTATAAAGCAAAAGAGCAAGATGACGGCACACGCTATACACATGAAGAAGTAAAGGAAATGCTGAATTTATGATGTATAAGGTGGAATACACAAAACAAGCCTTAAAAGATTTAAAAAAGTTGGACAGGACAACGGCCGCATTGCTAATTGGGTGGATAGAAAAAAACCTGGTTAATTGTGAAAACCCCAGGCAACACGGCAAGGGGCTAAGTGCTAATTTAAGCGGACTATGGCGTTACCGTGTAAACGATTACAGGCTGGTTGCCGAAATATCCGACGAGCGAATATGTATTACAATGATTAACATAGGACATAGAAAAGAAATTTATAAAAGCCTTTAGGATTGCCTAAGGCTTTTTGTTTGGAAAAATTAGAATAAAATGAATAACGAACAATTATACAATTTATGCAAGCCGATTATGGACTATTTGCAAGCAACAAAACCGAAGGATTGTTTGAAGTAAAGGAAACCTGCAATGTTTACACCAACTGGACGGGTACACAAACATTGATTACACCAAGAGGGCGTGAAGTGTTCAGGTTATTAACAAAGGGCTTGTAAATGTATTGTATTATTCTTTTTGAGGTGGTATCATAGGTGGCAGAGGTTCTGCAGGCAAGCAAACAACGGTATACCCCATACATGCAAGGCTTGCTACTGCATATAAAGGTACACGCAATTATGCAAATGATTTTTACAAAGGAAAACTAATTAAAAATCATTTTGAAAGACATAAAAACGAGTTTGGAGTAAAAACGGAAAGTGAATATGTAAATAAAGCAAGAAACTTTTTTGAAAGACCTATAACAACGGCAGACAGAAGTTTTACAACTGTACAAAATACATATTTTAATACAATGTTGTTACAAACGAGTTTGGCATAATTAACGAATATGGGGGTATATCAACTTATATGAAACCAGTTGAAAGATTTGAATACTGGTACAAACAAATGAATGATTATTATCTAAAGAGGAAAACAAAATGATTGAAGAATATGCACGTGGTGAAAATTTTGAATGCCCCGTATGTAAGCAAAAAACAATTAGAATGATTTTTGATATTTGTGATGTTTGCGGTTGGCAGTATGATTTGGCATATCACGATATCCCCGACAGGATTGGAGCAAATAAAATCAGCTTAAATCAAGCAAAAGAAAATTATAAAAAATATGGGTATTTTGACCCAAAGTATTTACACGAAAAAACAAATAATTAAAAATCAACCAAAAGCAAGGCTAAACACCTTGCTTTTATATTGCGATAATTTAGAAAGGAAATAATAACATGGGCGGTAGAGGATCAAGTTCCGGAGTAAGTGTTAAGGGAATACCTTATGGTTCTGAGTATACATCTGTATTAAACATCATTAATATAAAATTTCTTAAAAAAAATGACGGCAGTTCAACGGCACCATTGGAAACTATGACAAAAGGGCGTGTTTATGTGACTATAAATGATGAAAACAGGTTAAAATCAATATCATACTATGACAATAACAATAAAAGAATGAAACAAATAGATTTAGACCATTATCATAAAGTTAAAGATAAAAACGAAAAACCACATAAACATTTAGGTTATTATCATAACGAAAAAGGTGATAGTACATTATCTTATAAAGAAAGTAAAATGGTTGACTTTGTTAATAGAGTATGGAATAATAGAACTAATAAGAAGTAGTTTAGGAGGAAAACAAAAGATTTTGTAATCTTTAAACTCCGGTGCGACTCCGGACTTTTTATTAAAAGCATTGTTGTATTTTACACAGTGCTTTTTTTATACAAAAATATTATAAATTAGGTGATATAAATTGAGTGATAATTTAGTGCCTATGTCGGAGCGAAGCAAGGACGAAGTTAGAAAGCTTGCAAGAACAGGCGGTATTAATTCAGGTAAAACACGCAGAAAGCAAAAAGCACTAAAAGAAATATTTAAAACCTTGCTTGATGAAGAAGTTACCGACAACAAAGGCAACAAAAAAACGGTTAAAGAAGTCGGAGCAATCAAGATTGTACAGGAATATTTAAAAGGCGATTTTAAAGCCTTTGAACTTGTACGAGATATGATTGGTGAAAAGCCGGCAGATAAGGTTATCGTTGCCGAAGTTGCAAAAGCGCTAGCCTTAGTATTGTTAATGTCTTGTTTAGTTTTAGTCCCATAACGGGGCTTTTCTATTTATAGTTAATCATTTTTAAAGCTCTAATCAAGGGCATTTAATAATATGCCCTCTAGGGAAGTCACTCCCATATATCCATGTCTTCTTTTTTAAGAGAATATCTTTTTTGCCCTTTAACTCCTATGATTAAAAATATAATGCCTGCGATTGTACAAGCTGTGCCGAATGCGGCATTTATCCAAAAGGCTGAACCTTTCTCACTTATATAACTAAACATTTGAATAAGGAAATATACACCAAGGAAAAATTGCGATAACCCTATGCTTTTGAAATGTGAATAGCGTTTTTTCGCCTGTTTAATTAACTCCGCATTTTCCGTATATAGTTCAAAGGGGCCATCCGCTTTATTCTTGCGCAAGTAAATTTTTCCGGCATATTCCGTTACAACGCTGATTCCGCTCTGCTCTAAAAATGAAATATAGTCTTTTTTCTTGGAGCCGGAATAGTTTGGAATGTCGAGCTTATATTGAAATTCTACAGGTGAAACATCTTCAAACTCATATTCTCCGTTGCTGTAGCCTATGAGCATAAGGCCGTTATTGCCTTGCTGATTTAGCCATTCTTCCTCCTTGTTGAGGTCAAGAAAGGTCTTTTTAATTATGGTTTTCATTTTCTTTCTCCTTCATCTCATTTCCATTACGCAATAATTCTTCCAAACGGATGAGCTCAATCTCAAAAAATTGTTTTCCTAAATCTGTAATAATATACTCAATTTTTCTGTCATATGGCTCCCCCTCCAAGGGCTTTATCCATCTTTTTTTTTGCAAGCTGTCCAAGGCTCCGTATAAAGTTCCGGCTCCGAGCCTTACACGGTTATCAGTCATTTCCGCAATATCCTTCATAAGAGCATATCCATGGGCCGGACGGTGAAGACGAAGCAAAATATAGTAGGTGGATTCCGTCATAGCTTTTGCATTTTTAAATTTACTCATTGTTCCTCCTTTGTATTACGATTTCTGATATATCGTTTAACGTAATATATCGTCAAACATAATATATCGCAAACCGTAATAGTTGTCAATAGAAAATTTAAAAAAATTTTTGAAAATAAGAAGACGGCTCCTTTTAATATTATTATGACATCTTCATGTGGGAAGATGTCATAATAGTACTCTTTATACACTTAACAAAAGCTTTTAAAATCAAGCTTTTCAACATATTTTTGAAAGCGGGCCTTTGACATATCTAAAAATTCTTGAATAAATATTGGCCATAGACCTTTTCCCCCAATACGGTTAAGGCTTTTTCGGGGCAATTGTTTACGCAACGATAGCATAATGTACATCTATCATGGGAAATTGCTTTTTCTTCCACAAATATATTTTTTGTGGGGCAAAGTTTACTACAGAGGCCGCAGCCTGTACATTTATTTGTATTAATTACAGGCTTTTTCTTATAAGAGGATACTGCATTTCGGAACCATAGCCGCTGTAAAAGCAAGCCCGATACACGATTAAAAATGCTCAGCCCGTCCTTATGAGGATTGTTTTCTTTAAGCCTTGATACTGCAATACCAATTTTTTCCTTTGCCCTATTTATCATTTTTTTATTTGCTTTATAAGAAGTTTTCAATATTGGCGAATCCGAAATGGAATCCGGCATACGCAAATGTAAGCCTCCTAATATATGGGCAGAGTCAAATAAACGAGCGGCGCACCCTGTACCGTCACCGCTAAAAAAAGCCATTGTAGCTATAATATATATCTTTTTTCCGTAAAAGCATTTTTGGTTATTCACTATAAAATCATGGACTATTTTTGGTAAATTACTAAAATAAACAGGGTATCCGAAAACTATAATATCTTGACTTTTAATTTTATCAACTACAGAAGGATCCTCTATAGAAACAATATACGCTGAAGGATCAAATTGCCTTACAAAAGTCTCAACACAATATTTAGTGTTCCCTGTTCCGCTGAAGTACACGCCTAACACGATATTCTACCCACCTGTAAATTAATACATTAACAATTTTATTTAGCATTATCCTCTAAGAAAAGATCGGGAATAAATTCCGTTTATTGTATAGAATAGTTTTTCTTAAATTTATTTTTTAGCAAGCCAACCCCTAAAAAGGCCGCCTTGAAAGAAGGAAATAACGAAAAAGAACACACTTGCCATAGGTACAAAAATAAAGGAAGGAATCATAATACGGGTATATTGTTTGCCGAAAAAGGAGCCATTATTTATCGCAATACCCATACGAATTAGAAAGAACAAAACCCCCGCATTAAAAAACAAAAGAACACCCACATTTTGCAAAATAGGCGAAAGATAACCGGTACCCCAAAAAACTCCGGTTTGTATTCCATTTATGATATACCGTGTTAAATACATTACTATTTGTATAGCAAAGACGATGCGGGTAACATTCAGCATTACACCGCCTCCTATTCCTACGCCGCCGCACCAATTAATTCCGGCTCTAAGGCAAAAGTTTTCAAGCACCTGCATAAGGGGTTCATTCTGCCGCCCTTCTATGAAACCGTTATTGGCAATACAATAAAGATTTGTGTGCAGATTATTCTCCAAAAAGAACTTTTCCGCCTCCTCTAAAAAAGCCAACACATGGGAGGGGACGCCATCTACATATAAAGGTAGGCAAAGCACTACGGAGTCCGCATCTTTAAGCTCTTCAAAAATAGGTGCATAATCGTTTTTGAGCCTCAGTTTTTTTATAACTTTATCACCCTTTAAAAACAGACTTTGCAGTGCAGCAAGGTATGATGAAGCACTCAGGCTTTTTTTAGGGCTGCAATTAATCAATAATGTTTTCATAAAGCTGCCTCCGCTTCTGAAGCCGATTCGAAAAAAAGCACCTCGGTTTCCCTGTATCCATCGTTAATGGCATTCCTTTTTGCCATATAAGTGAAGGTGGCTTTTTCCTGCTCCGTAATATCGCCATATACAAGCACTTTCATAATATTATGCTTTCCATAGCGCAGTGTATGGTGCATCTCCCCTTTTCGATATGTGCAAAGGGGTGTAGAAGAACCTATTGTTCTATCCATAACGTTTTTAATTTGCGTACTGTAAGCGCCGTAAAGATTTTTTGTGATAATAATCAGCTCATCCGCACGCCCCAAAATACGGCATGCCGTATGGAGTTTGTCTTTAATAAAACATTCCGCCGGATGCTTTGTCCAGCAGCCGAAACAGCCTTTACAAGGGGCATATTTACCGTCCGCTTCAATAATAGCATCGCACTTTGTTAAAAGCCGTTCGCTATGGATTGTATCTAAATCGTGTAGTATAACTTTCATAGTTTTTTACCTTTCAAGTTGTTAGTAAGCATTAACGCTGTGGTTCATTGCATATTATATTTTACTATGAATTATCTTGATTATTTGCAAATTTTGTGTAAAAGATAGGTTAATACGAAATATGGCTATATAAAGTCATCAAAACAAGCCCTTTAGGCTTTACGGATGGGCTTAAAGGGCTTGTTGTAGCAGTTTATTATGGAAGCAGCAATATAACTTGGGTGCTGTTATAAAAATTAAATATTCAACAAAAAAACCTATACAATGCCTAAAGGCATAAAATAGGCTAAAAATATTAGTTGGTTTTTTAGTCCCCTAGCGGGGCTTTTGTATTTAGAACATAGAAGCTTGTGCCAAGTTGGCGGATGCTGTAGTTTTCGTCCCCTAACGGGGCTTTTGTATTTAGAA
>JAAZPT010000163.1 GCA_012797085.1 Christensenellaceae bacterium
AAACATCGGCATTATCAACAATATATTGCCTAAAGGCAGCATCGGGGAAGTTTATTGCATTTATTTCAACAGGAAAGCTGCTTGCCAATGCAGTTGAAAATATAAACAAGCTGATTATAAAAAATGCCGTTAAAAACTTTTTCATAATAAACCTCCAAGCAAAATTCTTATATAAATACTAACATTTAGCTGTTTTCAAGTCAATAAAAGTTTTTGTAAAATATAAGCTATAAGGTGTGTTTTAGGCAATTAAAAAGTGGGAAAACATTCCCCACTTATACTAATATATAAAAGTATTATTTTTTCTTTTTTGCTTTAATATAAAAGGCACTTATTATAACAAGGGCTACAGCTATCACTCCGATATACAAGCCTAAATTGGTATCATCCCCTGTTTGTGGAGGCTTTATTGAAGGGGCGCTCGTTGGCGGGGGTGTTGGGCTTGTGCTTGGAGTTGGTGTTTGAGTGGGGTTTGTGCTTGATGTCGGAGTAGGAGTAGGCGTTGGGCTTGGCGTAGGAGTAGGAGTCGGCGTCGGACTTGGCGTAGGTGTCGGGCTTGGTGTAGGTGTTACAACTACACCTTTTACAATTATTGTAATGTCCATTGTAAAAGTATTGGTACCTACTTTATTAACATAATTGTATTTTATATCGGTTTCGGGCACAACGTTTGTAAAAGCTCTGTTAGCTGCATCCAAGTTGGCACCTTGTAAATTTTGTATTTTACTGGGGTTTATATTTGGGTCTATATCGTCAAATTTTACAGTAAAGGGGGATTTTACAGTATATGTGTTATCGGGGTAGCTTGTAATTGTAATTGTACGCATTTGATTTTTTGAGGAAAAAAGTCGCAACTTGGAGTTGTTTTGAAGGTTTATTGATAATAAACTGTTGTTTTGGGAATATACATTTTTTAAATATGTAATATTAGAAAAATCCAAACTTTTTATGTTATTAAACTGTACATTTAAAGATTTTAAATTACCATTGTTTGAAAGGTTTAATTCTGTTAAAAAGTTATTGTTGCATTCTAAATATTCCAACTTAGTATTATTGGAAATATCTAAAGTATTCAAGTTGTTATGATGGCAAAATAAATATTTCAACTTACCGTTATTATTAACATTTAAAGTGTTTAATTTATTGTCGTTGCATTTTAAATTTGTTAAATTAACATTAGCGGAAACATTTAAATCAGTTAAGTTGTTAAAATAACAGCTTAAACTATCCAGTTTAATATTTTTGGAAAGGTTTAAAGTACTTAAGCTGTTGCTATTGCAATATAAAGTTTCTAAATTAACATTGTTAGTAACATCCAATTCCGATAAATTGTTAATATTGCATTGTAAAGTTTTTAATTTAGTAAAATACTCTACGCCCTTAAGGCTTGATATGTCCTTATTACTTACATCTATAAGGCTTACCTTTTCCGCCTCCGTTTGTGTTAAGGAAGCATCGCCTGATATTTTATCAATAACATATTGTCTAAAAATATTATCCGGGAAGTTTGTTGCATCAACCGCCACAGGGTATGTTATTCCACTTGCTAAGGCGGTGGAAAATACCAACAAACTTATTATAAAAAACATTGTCAAAAGTTTTTTCATAAAAACAACTCCAAACAATTATACTTTATAAACAGTTTAACACTTGTATTGATATAAAAATATACCCGAAAAACATCAAAAACAGGTATATTTTTAAAAAATATTATATGGCAAATAAAACCGTTTTAAATTTGCAAACAAAAAAGTTCGGCATTGCCGAACTTTGTATACAGTTTTATGCTTATCTATTTTTCGCTTTGATATAAACTGCACTTACTACAATAAGGGAGATAGGTGCCAATGTAATATATAAAAACAAATTGTTGTTATCCCTTGAATTACACTGTTTTATTTAAAACTTAGTGAATCAAGCATACTTAAATCAACCCAAATGCAGGGTATAACCACATCTTCATGGTCATCAACTTCGTTGTAAAGTATATCTCCGGCTCGGCGATCCTTGTTATCATCATCGGCACCACGTATTCTTGCTGCCGTGTTGCTCTTTTTGCCGGGAGAGCGCAGCCACCACCATGAAAAATCATCACCGTTTTTATTTCTGTAAGCACCTTTACTGAAAGCATATTCCGTAGCTT
>JAAZPT010000164.1 GCA_012797085.1 Christensenellaceae bacterium
ATACACCATTAGGTATTACATTATACATATATTCACCTATCCTTTTATTCCTGAACTTGCAATTCCTTCAACAAAATAACGTTGTAAGAATAAAAATACAATTACTGTTGGTAAAACAGCCATACAAGCGGCAGCTAATGAGGGGCCATACTTAAAGGCGGCGTCATTTGCAGCACCACCGAAGTACCTTGCCATTCCAACGGGCAATGTTAGGTTTTTATCACCGGATAACATTATTAACGGCCATAGGAAAGAGTTCCAATTGCTGATAAATGTAAGAATAGCTACTGATGATAATGCTGTTTTAGACAATGGAATAAGTATTGATGCAAAAAATCTAAAATCGGAACAGCCATCAATTTTAGCGGCATCTTCCAAGCTTTGGGGTAATTCCTTAAAAAATGATGTTAAAATAAATAAGCTTGTAATGTTTGCACCGGCTGTTAATATTAAAGATAAATTGGTCAATTCAGGAGTTTTTCTCATACCAATTTCACTTAATATTTTAAATAAAGGGATCATATAACCCTGTATAGGTATTAGCATCATTGCTGTTATTAATGCAAATAAAGGCCCTTTAAATTTAAAGTTCATCCTTGCAAAGGGATAGGCAGCCAAAGAACTAATTACTAAAACCAACAAAGTTGAACCTACTGTTATAATTACACTATTAAGCATCCAATTCATAAACGGATAACGAGATATAACAGTAACATAATTATCATAAACCACAGGTTGAGGAATAATTTGCGGTGGATAAGCAACTACATTTTGTTCGGTTTTAAAGGAGGATAAAACTGCCCATAAAACAGGGAATAAAAATATGAATGCTAAAACAAGTATTAATAAGTATTGTAAAATTGTTTTCCATGTAGGTTTTTTCATATTAATACACCTCCTTATTTGACCTGAAAATTAAGCGTTGCAATTGAACTAATAATATTAAAATTATAAGTATTACTACACCGATTGCAGAGCCATAGCCAAGCTGTTGACGCTCAAAACCGGCTATATATTGATAATGAATAAGGGTCATTGTTGACCTTGAGGGTCCGCCACCAGTCATAACAACTACTTGATCATATACTTGAACTATATTTATTAATGTTAGTGTTATTATTAGTGAAGTAGTGCGAGATAATAAGGGTATTGTAATTTTTGTAATTATTTGAAATTTATTGGCTCCGTCAATTTCGGCTGCTTCATATAATTCAGGAGATATTCCTTGCAGCCCGGCCAAATAAAGTATCATATTGTAGCCCAAATAAGACCAAATAATAACAACAGAAACAGAATATAATGCAATATTTTTATCAATTAAAAAACCTTGCTTAGGTATTCCTAATAAAGAAAAAACATAGTTTAATATACCGAAGTTTGCATCGTACATCCAATTCCAAATAATACCAACTACAGCAGGTATAAGAACATAGGGTATTACACCAATAACTCTAATAACATTTTTGCCCGGTATTTTTTGGTTTAAAACTAAAGCAACTATAAAACTTAAAATTATCAAAGTAGGGAGTATTATAATTAAAAAATTAGCATTATTTATTAGCGCTTTATAAAAGTTTTTATCCTTAAAAAGTGCTGTAAAATTTTTAAG
>JAAZPT010000165.1 GCA_012797085.1 Christensenellaceae bacterium
GTTCATAATTGAATTTGGAGTTAAAAAAATCATTATTACCTTTTACAGCAAAAACATTTTTATTTAATAGTAAATCAAACTTTATAGCCATATAAAGAATATCACTTATACCATCTCCAAGATAAAAATAATAATCAATCTCTCCATAAGCTCTACTTTTTATTATTGCTTTTTCTAATGAAATTGTATCTCCATGACTATCAGAAAATATTGCACATAACATATTAATAACTCCTTAAAAATTCAAGTAATTTTCTAGTTGCTTTTCCGCGATGGCTTATTTCATTTTTTTCAATATTATTTAAAGTTCCAAAAGGTCTTCCATCTTCATATTTAAAAATAGGATCATATCCAAAGCCCATATCACCAACTTCAGAATCTAATATTTCACCGTTACAAACGCCATCAAAAGAATATGTTTCTCTGTTTGGAAATGCTACCGTTATAACACATATAAATTTTGCATTCCTATTAATATTGTTTTTAAGTTTTTTTAATAATAATAAGTTTTTTTCTTTATCACTTAAACCATCACCGCCATATCTAGCTGAATAAATGCCCGGTTCACCATTTAAGGCCTCAACGCTTAAACCACTATCATCAGCTATAACAGGTAACCCCAAATTATTCCTGACAAAATCAGCTTTTATTGTTGAATTTTCTTCAAAGGTTTTTCCATTCTCTATTATATCATCCTCAAAATTAATATCATTTAAGGAAAATAATTTGTAACTTTTACCAAAAATTTTAGCCAATTCTATAACTTTATGTTGATTTCTTGAAGAAACAATTAAAAATGGTTTGGGCAATAAACTAATACCATAGCTTTTTAAAGCTTCTCTTTGTTTATATTGAATTCTTAATAAGCCAATTTTAGCAATTTTAATCATTTCAAAAAGCGTTGACTCTTTTATTGGGGATTTTTCTCCAGTACCTTGAATTTCAATAAACTCTAAATTATTATTCATTACAATATTGACATCTGCTGAGGCTTGACTATCTTCTTCATAACACAAATCTAAAATAATTTTTTCATTTAATATGCCAACACTTAATGCGGAAATTTGTTCTTTTAAAGGATTAACTTTTATTTTATTTTCTTTTATCATTCTATCAACAGCAACAACTAAAGCCACATAAGCTCCATTTATTGAAGCTGTTCGTGTACCTCCATCCGCCTGTATTACATCACAATCTATAGTGATTGTATATTCGCCAAGAATATTTAAATCAATTGCCTGTCTTAAGCTTCTTCCAATTAAACGTTGTATTTCAGATGAACGACCATCTTTTTTTAAAAACTCTCTTGGCTTTCTGGTATTAGTAGAACCGGGAAGCATACTATATTCTGCTGTAAGCCATCCTGAGCCACTATCTTTTAAAAAGGATGGAACTTTATTTTCAATTGAACAGGTTACAAGAACTACAGTTTCTCCTAGTCTGACTAAACAACTACTATATGCATTTTTGGTAAAACCAATTTCAAAAATACAATTTCTTTCAATATTATTTAATCTATTGTTTATTCTCATAAAAAAACTCCTAAAATCATTTATAAAATTATTATAGCTTAATGAAATATTAAAGTAAAATTTATTTTTAACATTATATCTAATTATTAAATAAATACCAAGATTGTTAATTATATGTCTTCTAAATTAATTTTCTTATTCTTAAATAAAAAAGATGTGAGTTTATATATATCTTCTCACATCTTTTGGTTAAATATTGAAGTATAAAACCTTGATATATAAAATATATCTTGTCAAATATCTCTGCATTATTTCTTTTTAAACATATCCTTGCTAGCATCCCAGATTCTAAGGTTACCATCTTCAACTCCCCCAAGGGTAAGTGTATGATAATATCTGGAAGATTTAATTTCCAAATCATCTGTTTTTGACATAATAGTATCTTTACCAAAAAGTTCATCTTCACCATACCAGGTATTACCCATAGCAATAAGCAGATAACACATTCCTTGAGGAGCGCGTACTGTGGCTTTACCACCTGGACGTATAAAAAGATCAACTAAAATATTATCGTTTTGAGTACTACGTATTTGTATATAACGAGCATACTCATCACGTGGTGTTTTAATTATAATTTTTGTACCGGAAGTAGTCCCAGATATTCTACCGTTTTTGGGAAAGTCAAGGGCAGGGTAGTCGGGAAGGTCACGTACTTTTTCCTCAAATTGATTAAAAGAATCTGTCAGTGTAAAGGATTTTAAGAAACTTAAATAATCATCGTTTATATTACCTATTGCAAGTTGATCTATATCTACAGTAAATGATTGTGTTTCTTTAGTGCTTTTACGTAATGTTCCTGCTGCTTCCAGTAAACCTTGCTTAAAAAAAGATTTTATTTGTTCAACATCCATAGAGTTTGCTTTTTGAATCTTAGAAATATTTGCTATTGCAACATTTTCCCCTTGGATTAAAACATTTTCAGGGGAATTTATTTTTATGCTATACTCAAGAGCATGAGGGCCTTTATCAAAATTAATTTGATGATTAGTTTGAGCATATAAAAGTGCAGAATAAGCTTCAGATTGGCTTTCTTCCACGTTCATTAAACTCATCCATTGGTAAAATTCAGGGCTGATTACTCCTTTTTTAAAGGTAGTCGCATCCTTATAGGGAATAGGGAATAGTAAATCAAGTAGCGCCGTTTTTACTGTTTGTTGTCTAAAAGCTCCTTTTGCTTTTGAAGCAGCATTTTCTATAATATTTTTAAGCTTTGTTATGCTTTTTTTTGTTGGATTTCCATCTTCAAATGTTAAAGATGCTTCTAAACTATATTCACTTATATTCGCAAAAAAGCCATCAAACCAACCTTTTGGATCTTCTTTAAGTTTAGGTAGAGAATTGACATTAGGTGTAAAACCTCTAAGGAAAAAAGTTAATACATCGTTATCTAAAGTAAGATTTTCAGCTCCTGCATAATATATAGCTTTTTGCCAAGGACCATTATTATCATCTTCAGCCAATTGATTTAAAAAACTATTTAAATCATCTTCATTCCAGGCATTCTCTTGTGCCATAGTATTAACAGTAGTTAACAAAATAATGAGAATCAGTAATAAGGCAATATTTCTTTTAAGAATTTTCATAGTGTTTTTCTCCTTTTTGTTTTAATATTTTGTATATTTAAATATAAATAATAAATAAGCATTATCTTTGAAAGTTATTAAATTTGCATGATATAGCGCTTCCTTAGCTCAAAATATATAATTTTTTTATAAAAAAGCCTTTTAGTTAGTTAATTATTGTAAAAAACACTCAATCTTAAACACGGTTTTTCTACTAAATAAAAAATATTCTAATGTATCAAATAATAAAAAAAGTATATCAAAATACCTAAAAAAAGTAAATGTTTTTAATTATATAGCATTGAAAATTAATGAAAACAAGAAATTTTCATTTAATCCTGACTTTAAAATAGAACCACTATTCTTTTGACTTCCATCTTAGATATAAACGATTCAAATGCCCTACTAAAACATTTCAATGTAACTTGTGACTCTGGACTGTCGTCTGATTTTGTTGAAAAAAGAAGACTTTTTTATTAGTTAAAACTTCACGCAATGGATAAAAGAATGATAAATCCCGCATTTGTTTTAGGAAATTTAACAACATGCTTTTATTTTCAAAGGCAATTGACTTAGAAATAGATATAAAGCCATGTTTAAAGTCAACGCCTTCATCTATGCTTAATGCA
>JAAZPT010000166.1 GCA_012797085.1 Christensenellaceae bacterium
GGGTTGTCTACCGTCAAAATATCGGCTATAGTTTTCTATACCATTACAATAGCCTAATTGTTTCATCATCTCAATATCGTAATTTGTTCTTTCTTCAAGCCTTTGGGCTTCTAATAATTTGTTCTCTGATTTTAACAGGGCAACCCTTTTTTTTAAATCTGCCTTGATTCTATCTATATTATTATCAATATGTTCTCTGCTCATGGCATAGTGGGTAGCAGGATATATCAATGTGTGCTTTAATGTACTGACAACATTTCCACTTACAATTTCAAACTCAGATATTCTATCTATTTCATCACCGAAGAATTCCACTCTGATACCATTTGTATTATTGCTTGCAGGAATAATTTCAACAATATCTCCCTTTACTCTAAATGTACCTCTTCTAAAATCTATATCATTGCGTTCAAACTGTATTTCTATAAGTTTGTCAATTAAATCTTCTCTTTCTAAATCCATACCGGGGCGTAATGATAAAATCAGCTCATCATATTCACTTGGATCACCCATACTATATATACAACTTACAGATGATACTATAATAACATCTCTGCGTTCACGTACTGCTGCAGTAGCGCTATGCCTTAATCTATCAATTTCTTCATTAATAGATGTTTCCTTTTCTATGTAGGTATCTGATGAAGCAATATAAGCCTCTGGCTGATAATAATCATAGTAGCTTACAAAATACTCCACAGCACTATCTGGAAAAAAAGCACGTAATTCACTGCATAACTGAGCAGCTAATGTTTTGTTATGAGCAAGCACCAAAGTTGGCTTTTGTACTTTTTCTATTACTGAGGCCATAGTAAAGGTTTTTCCCGAGCCGGTTACACCTAACAATACCTGGTTTTTTTTACCCTCATTTATACCATTAACCAATGCTTTTATTGCATTTGGTTGATCACCACTTGCGGGGTATGGGGCTTTTAATACAAACTTGTTCATAAAAATCTCCAATAAATAATAAACACATGACCGGCATGTGTTTAATGTTTAATTTATTTGTATTTACACATGCAAAATCAAAGTGAAATACTTGGTTCCTTATTTTCAGCAATAAATTTTGCATTGTTAACAGGTAAATCCTGAGGTTTATCATCAATATCTTTTATATGATTTATAAAATGCTCAGTTTTAACCCATACATTTTGTTGTCTCCATTGGAAGAAACCAACAATTTGTGCAGCTGTAATTATAACAGTATTAAAAAGAAGTGATACAACCAAGGTGGGCAAGTATTTTATGCTGAATTTTTTTCCGTTATCAAAGTTATCAGCAACATAAAATAAAACTATAAAGGAATATATAAATACAGCAATTGCAACTAAATTACCTGAAAACATAGAATTACTTTCGTTTAATATATCAGAAACTACGCCTAGATGCTGTAATACAAAAGTTAATAAAAATAGTGGAATTTGCAAAAACAACACTAAATAGGGGAATAATGCAAACATGTAAACCGATGTAGAAATAAACTCGGCAAAAGAAATTTTGCCTTTAAATAAAGCTTCAAACAGCTTGCGTGTATTTCTGAAAGAAACATACCAGTGCCCTTGTGCCCAACGCTTTTGTTGTTTATAACTTGCTTTAACTTCTGTAGGTTTTTCATCATAAACTCTAACGTTGTTATTCCAAATTATCTTTTTACCGTCAAGTGTGGTTTCAATTTGGAACTCAAAGTCTTCTGTTAATGAAAGGGATTTCCAACCACCGCGTTCATATATATATTCCGTTTTAACAGCAAAACCCGTACCGCCAATACCGCTATTTAAACCAAACCTATTACGTGCTAATTGGAAAAATCTATTTGTAATTGAAAAGGTTATATAATAGAAAAAAGGAATCAAACCAGTTTTGTTTTTGGTACCCAAATAGCATTGAACAGCAACAGCATCCGGGTCACATAACATTTGACTATTAACTTCACGGAACATATTTGTATCAATTAGATTGTCGGCATCAAAAAACATTACTAAATCATATTTTTTTTGATAATCTTTTAAAGCATTAAAAGCTTTTTTTAGTACAACGGGTTTACCGGTAGCCTCATTAGGATATTCCTTACTGAACTCCATTACCTTTGCACCCAAATCTCTAGCTATTTGAGCAGTATTATCTGTACAATTATCTGCTAAAATATAAAAATCATAAAGCTCTTTTGGGTAATCCATATTCAATAAATTATTTACTATACCTGAAATTACCGCTGCTTCATTATGTGCAGGTACAAATATTAAAAAACGCTTTTCAGGATCTCTATCCTCATAATTTTTAGCATCTTTTTTAAAACCCTTAAAGGAAATAACTAACTGAAACAACATCATAAGTATTGGGCATATTGAAAGTATGCCGGTTATGGTAAACATTGTTCGCAATATTAATTCCAATCTATTTTTAACCCCTTCCAAAAAAATAAGTAAATACTTTATAACAATGTTATAATAACCATATTCATTTGATTTGTCAAACATTCATTTGTGTTTTATGGTGTATTGTATCAAACAATTTACATTAGTTAAAAATCTTTTTGTTTATTTACTAAAAACGTTGTATATAAAACTATTGGAGGGATATTATGCAAAATTCAAAAACCAACTATCAGCTACTAACGGATGCTGAAATAAAGAGTATAGAACAATTTCCAATAAAACCAAAATTACTGTTGCATAGTTGTTGTGCTCCTTGCAGTAGCTATGTGTTGGAATATCTTTCAAAATACTTTGATATTACTGTTTTTTATTACAACCCCAACATAGATACTGAAACGGAATATAATTTTAGAAGCAATGAACAACAAAGATTTGTTAAAGAGCTTTTTCCGAATACAAAATTTATCAGCATGCCTTATAATCCTAAAGAATTTTATTGTGCTGTTAAAGGGTTGGAAAATTTGGGGGAAGGAAGTGAACGTTGTATAAATTGTTTTAAGCTCAGGCTGGAAAAAACAAGCAAATATGCAAAGGAAAACCACTTTGATTATTTCACAACCACTCTATCAATTAGTCCTTTAAAGAATGCTGAAGTATTAAATAATATTGGCTATGAGTTATCAAAAAAATATGATGTTAAATATTTGTATTCGGATTTTAAAAAGAAGGGTGGATATTTAAGATCTGTACAATTATCAAAAAAGTATAATATTTATAGACAAGACTATTGTGGTTGTATTTATTCCAAGCTTGAAAGACAAAAGCTTAAGAATGATAAAACTGATATATAAGAAGGATATAAGAAGGAAAATCGGGTAGTTTTGGCGTATTTAAATAGGTGTATACTATTATTATTTTTAAAAGGTTGATACTATATTGACTA
>JAAZPT010000167.1 GCA_012797085.1 Christensenellaceae bacterium
GATGAAAAAATAAAACGAATTTTATCAAGAATGTCTAGAAGTGAAAAAAGGATACAAGATTACCTCAAACATTTCAATGTTAGCCAAAGTAAAAAAGATTTAGATGTAGATATTAAGCCTATAAGTGTTAACAATTTGATTGATATGATTCAAATAGAGTTAAGTCACTGGCCAATTGAAATCTCTTTAATATATGAGTTAAAAGATTTATCGCAAATCATACAGCTGGATTCAGAATTGTTTTTGGAAGGTTTAACTAATATTCTGAAAAATTCAGTGGACTATGCAAAAAGTGAAATCATACTAAATATCTATGAAAATGACAGCTACCTAATTGTTGACATAGAAGATGATGGCCCAGGCTTTTCCCAAGAAGCCCTACTTAATTACAATAAGCCATATTTTAGTGAGAATCCCTTAATAGGCAATATGGGATTAGGTCTTTACATCACTGATGAAATCATGAAAAGACAGGGAATTGAAATGGTTTTGAGTAATCAATTAGGTGCCAATACAAAATTATTTATAAAAAAATCCTAATCTTGGAAAACTATTGGAAATTGTTTTATATACTTCCGTTAGTAAAAGAAGGAGGTAGATAAAATGAATTCTATAATAATCAATAACTTGAGTTTTTCTTATGGCAAAAAGACTGTTTTGAAAAACATTAATATCAATATAGAAAATGGTCTCTACGGTCTCTTAGGGAAAAATGGTGCTGGCAAGACGACCTTGATGAAGTTAATTGTTGGCTTGTTACCAACGATTTCTGGAGAAATCCAAGTATGTGGACAAACGAGTTCAAAAGATATTAGAAAACTAGTTGGATACTTGCCTCAAGATTTTGATTTTTATCCTGAGATGAAAATCAAAGAGGCTTTAATCTATTTAGGCACATTGGATAATATTAAAAGAGTTGAGTTAAATAAGCGAGTTGATAAGCTCTTAGACCTAGTTAACTTAAGTCAAGATAGCAATAAGAAAATAAAGAGTTTATCTGGAGGTATGAAAAGACGATTGGGTATTGCTCAAAGCCTTTTAAATAATCCTCAGATTTTAATTGTAGATGAACCAACTGCGGGGTTAGATCCTGAAGAGAGAATCCGTTTCAGAAATCTCTTGAGTGATTTATCAACTGAGAAAATAGTTGTTTTCTCAACTCATATAGCTAGTGACCTAGAAAGTACGGCCAATCGAATAGGCATTTTAGATAATGGTAACTTTATCTATGACGGCTCGGTAGCAGGTTTACTGAATGAATACTCTGGTGGAACCTATGAGACGATTGTTGCTAGAGCAGATTATGCAAACTTTAAATCGGAATATATGATTTTTGAGCAAAAGGAAGTGCAAGAAGGTATTCTTGTACGATTTATTCATACGGGTAGGCCTTTGGAACAATTCAAGAGGATTCCTCCAAGTTTAGAATCTGCTTATTTAATGAAGATTCATGAGAGGAGGGATTAGATGAGGCTTTTCTTTCAAGAATTAAAACGAATTTCTAAATCTCTGATTTTTTTCGGACTAGTAATAGCCTTTGTTTTAGCACTTACAAGCCAATTAGGTTTTGATTCGCATGAATTTAAAGAGCCTGATCCACATCAAGAATATCATGGACATTACTTAACAGACGATCTTAGCTATATCTATCCTAATCTAATGAGCGATTTGCAGTCTTCTGTTGATTCAAATCATTTTGCAACTTATCCTTATGGATTCTATAGAGAGAAGAATTTGGAACAAGATGAAATAGATGTTATTAAAGAGATTATGGTGGATTTGACAGGACTTCCCTATGAAGAAATAAATGTAAACTCACTTACTAATATACCAGACAGAGAAAAACTGGAAACACAATTAGATAAGATTGATGCCATTATCGGAGGAGGTTCTTTTTATGCTAAGGATGAGTATCAAGTTCATTTTGGGAATAAAGGAATGACCTATGAAGATGCTTTAGCTGATTACAAATTAATACAAGAAAATGGCTATGATGTTGCATTTGCAAGATATTTTTGTGATTATGCAGGAATTTTTGCTTTGCTTTTATCTTGGTTTATTGGATTATATGTATGGAACAAAGATCGTAAAGAGGGAATAGCTCATACAATTTTTGTAAAACAGGTATCCTCACAAAAACTAATCTTAACTAGAATCATTGCTATGAGTTTAGCTTTGTTGTTCATTGTATTGGTGGTATTTACTTACTATGAAATAAAACTTTTGATGATGTATGGTTTAGCTTTATTGAATCCACTGAAAGCTTATATCTTGGTTATTATGTGGGTTTTCCCAATTATTTTATTTGTAGTAAGTCTAAGTAGTTTTCTAACGATTGCAACCAATAGTATTTTGCTAGGTTTCTTAGGCCCAATCTTTTCTATGGTTTACCTCATGTCTTCATCAGCAAATATTTTTTACAATGTAGGCTATGGGCTACTCCTTAGGTATAACACTGTGGGAAATGAAGCATATTTTTTAAGCAAGTTAAATACCTTTCTGGCAAGTAGGGCTATCTGGCTAGCGATATCAATTTTTCTAATAATCATTACAACTTTTGTTTATGAACGAAGAAGGAGGGGATTTCATGCTTTCAAAAATAAGATCTCAGTTAAACGCAGAGCTAAAGCATAATTCTCTTCCGTCGATATTGGCTAGTGTAATCATTATAGGAATTGCTTATTTTATCTTTGGAGTTAATAATTTAGATGCCTATAGTAAAGCTATGGTTATCGAAAGATTTTTACCTTTGCCAGGAATTTTTTCGATAGTCACCCTATTTGATGGAGAGCATAGGAGTCCAATTAAGGATATTCTCCTTATGCGAAATACAAGGATTGAGTTTATCTACGTACTTCGTTTTTTATTAAGGCTATTCATTTATGGGATAATCAGCTTTGCATACATTTATATTTTAATGCAGGCAGAACTCTCTATTGAATTAGTAAAAATGCTTTTTCATAGCTTATCTATCGGATTATTCGTAGGGGCAATAGGCTTATTGGTATTTAGCAGTACGAACAATATTGCTCCGGCATTTTTAAGTTCAATAGGCCTAATATTAGCACAGTGGTTCTTCCCTAAAAACACAGGGAAAACTTTTATGTTGTTTACTATGCCTGAAATATCGGTAAGCAAAATGCTGTTAGTTTTCGGATTTTCTTTAGTCATGATTCTCTTTTCAATTTTTATTTGGAAAAGAAAGTCTAACTTCTAATTTAAAAATTAAGAAATTTTCAAATATACTATTACAAAAAATTAATAATAATTTTTAGACGGTAACTTAAAAAGTTATCGTCTTTTCTTTTTATAAAAATGTGTTCAAGTGGGTCAAATTTTCACTCTATAAAGTGAGGGGGAAGTTTGACCCTTGTTTTATTCCAAAACAAGCAATGAATAGATGACCTCTCATGTTTGATATAAACATTGATCCTTGACAAGTGAATAGACCAAGACGAGACGTTATCCATTTAAGGAGCATAAGCTTATTTACGCC
>JAAZPT010000168.1 GCA_012797085.1 Christensenellaceae bacterium
AAAAACTTGGCAATGTAGAAGAAGATGTTCCGTTGCTATCCTTTAATGCCATCAAAAATGTGCTAAAAAAACAAATTGACGCCGGTCAATTAAGAGTTATTGATGAAATGCAATTTGGATACCTTCCCTTTTTAAAAAACAATGACAATATGGAAACTTATATACTTCACCCCGTATGGCGAATTTTAGGCAGCTATACATATGATGTAAACAAGGAGAATGTACTTCCATATTATGAAGAAGATGGTTCAAAATCTTGCCCACAAGAGTATTACAATTATTTTTATAGTGCTCAAACCGGAGAAATGATTCAAGCAGCTAATTTAACACATAACTCATTGCCCTTACAAAGCATAGACTATATTGCATGGGGTGATATAAAAGCTAATGATTAAGTTATATCAATAAAAAATTAAAAGCTGTGCTTAGCACAGCTTTTAATTTTAATAATTATTTTTTAATATAAACGCTTAATGATCCGCCTTTACACGTAAATTCGCCGTTACCATCTTCATCTAATACTACGTCATGCTCAATATTTTTAGTAATATCATACCAAGTTGTATTGGCAAATTTTTCTGTTAAATTAAGAAGTTTATTTCCATCATCACCATTGCTCATAATACAAACCAAGCCACTGTTTTTGTGCTTGTCATCTCCAAGCCTTATCCAAGCTATTGTGTTTGCGTGGTCAAAATAATCTATTTGTTCGCCATAGGCATATCTCAGCCTTGCTTCAAGTAAAATATCCAGCATTTCTTTTTTGCCCGGTATAGGATTTTCTCCACCTATACCATAATAGTCCCCATAAAAAATACAGGGGTAACCGTCTTGCCTTAATAATATTAAAGCATAGGCAAGGGGTTTAAACCAATCTTCCACCCAACTTTCTAAAGCTTGACCGGGTTGCGAGTCATGGTTGTCTACAAAAGTTGAACAGTTAAATATATGACGGGATAACAGAGTATTATCAAAAATAGTTGTTAAATCATAATCTCTACCGGCATGGGAGGCTTCCACAAATCTATAATGTAAAGACACATCAAAAAGTGCTAAAAGTCCATCGGTATCCTTGAGATATTGATCAAGAGTTGAATCATCTGGGCTCCAGTATTCGCCCACTATATATAAAGGTTTTTTGGAGCTTAATCTAACATGGGTAATAAAAGATTCCATAAATTTATGGTCTATGTGTTTTATTGCATCTAAGCGCATACCGTCTAAATTTAATTCCTTAATTATCCAAGTTCCCCATTTTAAAGTTTCGTTTATAACTTCTTTATTACGATAATCAACGTCGGCAAACATAAGGTAGTCGTAATTTCCCATGTCATCACTTACATTAGGGGAAAAGCCTTTATCTTCACCTAATATTCTAAAAATAGCGCTTTCACCTGTTCTATTATCAAAATTTACACCAGTAAAATGTTGAAAATTCCATTTAAAATCAGAGTATTTGTTTTTTCGCCCCGGAAAAGTAAACTTTGTCCAACCTTCTATATCAAAAGCATCACTTTGTTCAATATTTCTATTTTCTTCATCAACTTTTACAACTTTAAAAGTCTCTGTTTCGTCAGCGCCGGCTTTATGGTTTAATATTATGTCGCCATAGGCTTGAATTCCAAAAAAGTGCAATTTTGATATTGCCTTTTTTAATTCTTTCTTAGTACCATACTTTGTTCTTATAGAGCCTTTTTGTCTAAACTCGCCCAAATCATATAAATCATATATACCATAACCAACATCATTTGTACCTGTTGCTTTACAAAACGGTGGCAACCAAACTCCACCAACCCCTAAATTTTTTAAATGTCTGGCATCTTGTTGCAAGCGTTTCCAATGCTTACCATCGTTAGGTAAGTACCATTCAAAATATTGCATCATTACCGTATTGTTGGGATGACTTTCGTTTATAGATATAGGATTATAAAGGGGAATATTTTTCTTTTCGGCATAATTTTCTATAGTGCTTTTCAAAGCTTGTTCATCTTCATCGCTAATAGTTTCCAAAATTTTTTCATGTATTAAACTGGAGAGTTCTTTTTTTTTCATATTGCCTCCTTTAATAATGGTACTTTTTACATTTTACACTTTAAATAACACACATTCATTAAAAATTATATCAAAAATAATTAAAAAATAAAAATTTTTTAAATTTAGTTAAATATCTATACATTTTTATATAATAGCATAAAAATACTTACAAATTTATAAAATAACAACAAAGTTATCAATAAAAAAGGTTGAAATATTTAAAAAAGAGCCAATATTAAGGAAAAACACACAAAGACAGGAATCTTGACTAAAATGGTTGAATATGATACTATTTCAACAAAGACAAAGCGTCTATATAGTAGTTGCTAAATTAGCAATAAAAATAATTAGGAGGATTAGTATGAAAAAATTAATCGCAACCTTACTCGTTTTAATGATGTTAATGTCATCAGTAGCAGTATTTGCTGAAGGTGTAAGCCTAACAATGGGCTCTTGGCGTACAGATGATGCTGTTCAAGTTCAAGCTATGTTAGATATCTATAAAGAGCTAACAGGTGTAGAAATTAAATTTATGCCAACAGTTCCGGATCAGTATAATGCTACACTTCGTTTACAACTGGACAATGGTACAGGCCCTGATCTTTACTACTCTCGTTCTTATGCAGCCGGTCAAGAATTATTTGATTTAGGCTTTAATATGGATTTAACAGACCTTCCCGGAGTTAAGGAAAACTTTTCCGCAGGAAGCATCGAACCCTTTGCTACAGCTGATGGTAAAATATTTGCTGTTCCCTATGCTGCTGTAAACCATGTTGTATATTACAATATTGATAAATTTGCAGAGTACAACTTGGAAATTCCCCAAACATTTGAAGAATTGTTAGCTATTTGTGAAACACTAAAAGAAAAGGGAGAAACTCCTTTTGCAAATGGTATTGCCTCTAACTGGGATATTTTAGAATGTGTATTTGCCGGAATGATTCCCAACTATATTGGTGGCCCGGAAAATCGCGCTAAATATGAAAGCGGCGAATTTAAGATGAACGATGAAAACTTTGTTGCTGCTTTAACAGACTTTGAAAAACTTAGC